>CAIMVC010000126.1 GCA_903844825.1 uncultured Burkholderiales bacterium
AAGAGGAAAGCTGAGATGGCCGCCGCACTCAAAAGCACCAGTGAAGGCAGCACCTTGGTGCTGACCCTGAGCAACCCGGAGTTCAAGAATGCCCTGGGGCCAGAGATGTATGCGGCCGGCGTCGAAGCGCTCAATGCCGCAGAAAACAATCCGGATATTCGTAGCGTCATCATCACCGGCGAAGGCAGCATGTTCTGTGCGGGCGGCAATTTGCAGCGCCTGCTGGGGGTGCGCGCGGAGTCGCCCGATGTCCAGCGACGCAGCCTGGACGCCCTGCACAGCTGGATCGACTCCATCCGCACCTTTCCCAAACCGGTGATTGCAGCGGTGGAAGGGGCTGCGGCGGGCGCCGGATTTTCACTGGCTTTGGCCTGTGACTTTCTGGTGGCAGCCGAAAACGCGGTCTTTGTCATGGCCTACAGCACGGTAGGGCTTTCGCCCGACGGCGGCGGCAGCTGGAGTCTGATGCGCGCCCTGCCTCGCGCCATGGTGGCGGACATCCTGATGCGCGGCACCCGGCTTGCAGCGCCACAGTTGCATGGGCTGGGTCTGGTCAACGAGCTGACAGCGGCGGGTGGCGCGCTGAGTGCATCCTTTCAACTGGCCGAGCAACTCAATCAGCGCGCGCCCAACGTGCTGGCCAGCATCAAAGAGCTGATCAATGAGGCCGGCAATAGCACCTTGCCTCAGCAACTGAGCAGCGAGCGCGAGCACTTTGTTCGCAATCTGTACCACGCCAATGGTGGCGAAGGGATCTCGGCCTTTTTGCAAAAGCGCCCACCCAGCTACCGCTAAGTTGCCCTGACAGGGGACCAGCGACGCTGCTGGGCCAGCAGCCCCAGCCGGGGCCAACGGCGGGACAACAATGCGACGCCTCCCGCGCCCGACGAAGTTCCGAAGTAACAATGAACCCCAACAGGACAGGTCATGGACGATCCGATTTTGACCCTCGACGAGCGCTCGGCCATCAACGCCGGCCGCTGGTTCTCTGCCCTTTCACCCTCGCTGCGACACGACATCCTGCGCTGCGCCTACCCCAAACGCTTTCATGATGGCGATCTGATCGCCGCCCGGGGCGACGCTCCCGAAGAGTGGATCGCCTGCGCCAAAGGTGCGGTGAGGGTCAGCTCGACCTCGCTGTCAGGCAAGCAGATCACCCTGACCTATGTGGAGCCCGGCATCTGGTTTGGTGACGTGGCGATTTTTGACGGTGACCGCCGCACACATGACGCCTACGCGCACGGCGAGACCACCATCTTGTGCGTGGCCAAGGCCGACTTCCGGAAAATTCTGGCCCTGCATATCGAGCTCTACGAGGCCATGCTGCGTCTTCACGCGCGGCGCATACGCCAGCTCTTTGGCCTGGTCGAAGACCTCAACACCCTGCCCTTGCGCGCACGCCTGGCCAAGCAGCTGCTGCATCTGGTGCGCAGCTATGGCATCCCCAGCTTGTCGGACAGCCGCGAAATCCGCATCGGCCTGCAACTGGCGCAGGAGGAACTGGCGCAGCTGCTGGGCGCCTCCCGACAGCGCGTGAACCAGGAGCTCAAAGCCATGGAACGCGAAAACATCATCCGAATCGAACCCGGTGGCCTGGTCGTGCGTGAACGCGAAGCCCTGCTGCGTCTGGGCGAAGCGGAGATTGAAAAGTAACCCCTTCCAATCCCTTCCTATTGGCCTCTTATTGCCCTCTTACCCCCTAGCTCCATAGAACTAATGCCCCGGGAGACGTACCGTATGACCAACTTCGATCACTTCACAGGAACCCGCCCGATCAGCGAGCAGCACGCCGTTGATCTTGTGGCGCTGAGTGCCTACCTCAGTCAGCACCTTGAGGGTTTTCAGGGCCCTCTGTCGATTGAGCTCTTCAAGGGCGGCCAGTCCAACCCGACCTATAAATTGATCACGCCGGGCCAGGCCTACGTAATGCGCGCTAAACCCGGACCCGTGGCTAGGCTGCTGCCTTCGGCGCACGCCATTGAGCGCGAATTCAAAGTCATGCGCGGCCTGGCCGGCACCGAGGTGCCGGTGGCCCGGATGCACTGTCTGTGCGAAGACGAGTCCGTCATTGGCCGCGCCTTTTATGTGATGGAATTTATCGAAGGCCGTGTGCTCTGGGACCAGGCCTTGCCGGGCATGTCGCCGGCGCAGCGCGGCGAGATTTATGACGAGATGAACCGCGTCATCAGCGCCCTGCATAAGGTCAATTTTCAGGCGCAGGGCCTGGCTGACTATGGCCGCCCGGGCAACTACTTCGAGCGGCAAATCGGCCGCTGGAGCAAGCAGTACGCTGCCTCCGTCACGCAGCCCATCGCCGAGATGGACGCACTGATCGACTGGCTGCCCAAGCACATCCCGGCCGCGGCGCGAGACGACAGCATGGTCTCCATCGTGCATGGCGACTTCCGGCTGGACAACCTGATCTTTCACCCCACCGAGCCCCGGGTGCTGGCGGTGCTTGACTGGGAGCTCTCGACCCTGGGCCATCCCCTGGCGGACTTCAGCTACCACTGCATGGCCTGGCACATTGAGCCGGGCGCCTTTCGAGGCATAGGCGGACTGGACCTGGCCAGCCTGGGCATTCCACTCGAGGCGGACTACATTCGCCGCTACTGCGAGCGAACCGGCCTGACCACCCCCGAGGCGCTGAAACCCGACTGGAATTTTTACCTGGCCTACAACCTCTTCAGACTCGCCGCCATCTTGCAAGGCATCGCCAAGCGCGCCGAAATGGGGACGGCGTCCAGCGCGCAAGCCGCCAGTTCCGGTGCGGGCGCCAGGCCGCTGGCGCAAATGGGCTGGGCCTTTGCCGAGCGAGCCTCAACCTGAGACCGCACGACGCAAAGCCTCCTAAATTTCCACCAAACCCTTCCAACAGGACATCCATGCTCAAGCTCTACACCTGGCCCACGCCCAATGGCCACAAAATTCAAATCATGCTCGAAGAATGCGGCCTGCGGCTGGGGCGAGACTGGGAGGCCATCCCCGTCAACATCGGCACGGGCGACCAGTTCAAGCCCGAGTTCCTGGCGATCAGCCCCAACAACAAGATCCCGGCTCTGGTTGACCCGGACGGTCCGGAAGGCAAGCCGATCGCGCTGTTCGAGTCGGGCGCCATCTTGGTTTACCTGGCCGGCAAGACAGGTAAATTTCTACCCAAAAGCGATCGCCTCAAATTTCAGGTGCTGCAGTGGCTGATGTTTCAGATGGGCAGCGTCGGGCCGATGCTCGGACAAGCCCACCACTTTCGCCTCTACGCGCCCGAAAAAGTGCCCTACGCCATCGACCGCTACACCAACGAGGCCAAACGGCTGTACGGCGTGATGGATCGGCAACTGGCCACCAGCCCATTCATCGCCGGCCCGCGTTACACCATTGCCGACATGGCCATTTTTCCCTGGTTGCGCAACTGGAAGGGCCAGGGCATCGACTTCGCCGATTTCCCCCATCTGAAGGCCTGGTTTGACCGCATCAGCGAGCGATCTGCCGTCAAACGCGGCCTGGACGTGCTCGCTCACCTGAGAAAACCGATTACCAACGACAAATCGCGCGACATCCTGTTCGGCAAGACACAAAACGAGCGCCGCTAAGCCCTTTGGGCCTGCACGGCCGCGTTGGCAGCAAGGTGCTGAACTACTCGGCATCCAGGGGCGCAGCGGGGCTGCGCGCTCTGCGACAGGCCATCTCGCCATACCGGCCAAAAGCGGCGTCCCAGTCCGCCCAGATCTCCTCCCTGGCCTGATCCAAGGCCAGCGCGCCGCTACAAACCAGGCACTGAAGCTTGACTTCCAGCCTGTCCTTGCGCCGGGCACTCAAAGGCCCATCCCAGGGCTGCAGCGCCAGGTTCGCCGGGTCGCTGGGGTGCCCCCCCAGGGCCAGCGGCACCACGTGGTCGAGCTCGAAGCGCCCCCGCTCCACGTCAAAATCCAGCCCTTGCGCCGCCATCAGACGTTTTTTAACCGCATTCGTGTAAGCCGTCCCCGGCCGCACAGCACGCGTGTAACCCGGCACGCAAATGGTGCTGCTCAGCGTTGCCGGGCTCACATCCGGATTGAGTACCGGACGCCCTGCCTGCCCCAGAACCCAGGGACTGACCAACAACCAGCAAAGCAACACGCCAGCCAAACGCATTCTCCAAGCGTGCGGGGCTCGGCGCCGGTACCAAGTCATTGTTGAAAGCATTCACCACCAACGGGCGGCCGAGTCGATCAGTTGACACAAATTAACATTTGAAAACGATCGACACGTGCCGGCCGGCGTATAAACCCGGCGGTATCATCCCTAAGCCAAAAGACAGGTGAGACCAGGATGTTCCAATGAAAGCCCCAACAACAGCCCCGATAACCAACGGAGCAACAACAAGCCAAATGGAGACCTGACGATGGCTGGAGGTGGATTTCATGCACTCGGCGAGCACGACCATGCCGCCAAGACGCACTGCAGCGACGAAATGACCAGCCGTATCGCCATGGTCGCCATGGTCGCCATGGTCGCCATCGTCGCTACCGTGGGAGCCCTTTCCTCTTATTTGGACGCTGCCATCCCGGCCAACGCCGGACTCTGCAAAATCAATTCGGCGATCAAGAAAACCGAAGCCGTCCACCTGTGGAACTACTTTCACTCCAAAAGCACCTGCCCATCGCTGGCCTACTTCGCGCGTGATCTGGCGCCCGCAGACAAGCAGGCCAGCTACCGGCATCAAACGTGATTTGATGCGCTCAAGCCCCTATTCCCATGCCATCGTGACGCCGCACACGACTGGAGCGCCAAGTGTTTAAAGCCCTCAGGCGTTCTTCTATCCTGCTCTGCCTGTGCATCGCTGCGCTCTTGCTGGCTGGCGGCTGCGCCAGCCGCATGGCCCCTCCTGCGCTGCACCAGTACGTATCGGTGATTGACGCAGGCAGCAGCGGCTCACGGATATACCTCTACAAGAAAACCCTCCGCCCGGGCGAGAAACTCAGCGTCGAGACGCTGCTGGACTGGCGTCCCAGAACCCGAAACGCCCTGTCGGATTTTCAAAGCCATCCCGATGACGTCGGCAGGCAAGCTATCGCGCCATTGCTCGAGCAGCTCGATGAGCGGCTCAACGCACTTGGCGTGACCAAGGACCAGGTACCCGTCAACATCCTGGGAACGGCCGGCATGCGGCAAGTCGAGGCCAGGGATCCGGTTGCCGCGCAACAAATCTACGCCAATGCGCGCCAGATGATCCAGGCCGCCAACTTCCCGCTGGCCCAGGTCGGCACACTGTCAGGACAGGACGAGGGCGTTTACGCCTGGGTCGATGCCAACTTCCTGACAAACCGCCTCAACGCTGGCAGTAAAACGCTGGGCATCATCGAAGTCGGAGGCGCCTCTAGCCAGATCGTCTACCAGGCAGACGCGAGCAGTTTGTCCAACCTCCGCGAGATCAGCACACAGGGCATGACCTACCACCTGGTCAGCCGGAGTTTTTTCGGTCTGGGACAAGACGAAGCCCGAAGATCAATGATCACCCGTGGCGGCGGGGAGTCGGGGAGCGGCGCCAGACGCTGTTACCCGCAAGGGAGCACGCCCGTTCAGCCCAGCAGCTACGACGTCGCTGTCGCAGGCCTGAGCATCTCCTCTGGAGACTATGACTACGGCAGTTGCAGCGCGCTATATGACCAGGTGCTGGCAGCTCAGGACGTCAGGTCTGCCCTCACCGACGG
>CAIMVC010000127.1 GCA_903844825.1 uncultured Burkholderiales bacterium
CTTTGGACAATGGCAGCCCAAATCTCAGCGGCCAGAATTGTGGTCCTTGTTCAATACCAAATTGCAGCCAGGCGAACACTTCAGAGTCTTCCCAATTTCCAACTGGACCGAGCTCGACGTCTGGCAATACATCGAGCGCGAGAAAATCGAGTTGCCGTCGCTGTATTACGCGCACCAGCGCAGCGTGGTCGAGCGCAAGGGCCTGCTGGTGCCGGTGACCGCGCTCACGCCACTCAGGGCCGGTGAAACCGCCGTTGAAAAAACCGTGCGTTTTCGCACCGTCGGCGACATCACCTGCACCTGCCCGGTCGAAAGCCCGGCGGCCAACGCCGGCCAGATCGTGCTGGAGACACTGGCGGCCGATGTCAGCGAGCGCGGCGCCACCCGCATGGACGACAAAACGTCCGACGCGTCCATGGAAAAGCGCAAAAAAGAGGGGTATTTCTGATGAGCAGCCACACCACCGAAGCCACGCGTACCGACGCGCTGGAGCAGGACACCGGGGCCGCCCTGCGTTTTGTCACCTGCGGCAGCGTTGACGACGGCAAAAGTACCCTGATCGGGCGCTTGCTGGTCGATTCACGCGCCGTGCTGCAAGACCAGCTGGCCAGCGTCGAGCGCAGCGGCAAGGTCGACCTGGCTCTGTTAACCGACGGCCTGCAGGCCGAACGCGAGCAAGGCATCACGATTGACGTGGCCTACCGCTACTTCAACACGGCCAGGCGCAAGTTCATCATTGCTGACGCCCCGGGCCACGAGCAGTACACCCGCAACATGGTGACAGCCGCGTCCAGCGCCGACGCCGCCGTGGTGCTGGTCGACGCCACCAAGCTCGACTGGCGCTCAGAGCTGCCCGAGTTGCTGCCACAAGCGCGCCGCCACAGCCTGCTGGTGCATGGGCTGCGCGTGCCCCACATCGTCATGGCGGTCAACAAGCTCGACGCGGTCGATGACCCGGCCCAGGCTTTTGCCCATATCAGCGCGGCCATGACACAATTTGCCGAAGCGGCCGGCATCGCCGTCAAGGCCATCATTCCAGTGTCAGCCCTGATTGGCTACAACGTGGTCGACGCCAACCCGGGCTGGTGCAACTACAGCGGCCCCGGCCTGCTGGCCCTTTTGGAACAACTCTCCGCGACGCCTGCCGACCTGAACCACCCGTTTGCGCTGCCGGTGCAGTGGGTGGAAAAGTTTTCATCGAGCGCCGACACATCCCAAGGCCGCCGCATTTTCTGGGGCCGTGTTGCCAGCGGCGTGGTGGCACCGGGTCAGAGCGTGACGGTGCTGCCTGGCGGCAAGACCGCCGTGGTGGCCGAGGTACTGGACCACACCCGCACGCCGGGCACCGTCAAAGCCGGTCACAGCGTGGGCGTCATTCTGGACAGAGAACTGGACGTCTCACGCGGCGACATGCTGCTGGCGGCCGAAGGCTTTGGCGCCACCCCGGGTCAGCGCGAGATCACCGCCATGGTCGCCTGGATGGACGACGAGCCCCTGCTGCCGGGCCGCGTCTACTGGGCGCTGCATGGCCACCGCTGGGTCAAGGCAAAAATCAAACGTATCGTGCACCAGATCGACGTCAACACCTTGCAAAAGCATGACGCCAGCCAGCTCGAACCCAACGCCATGGGCGTGATCGAGTTGAGTTTGCAAGAGGCCATTGCCGCCCTGCCCTACGCCGAGTCGCGCGTGCTCGGCTCCTTGGTTCTGGTCGACACGGCCTCGCACAAAACCTCTGGTGCCGCACTGATTCAGGCCTCTAGCCAACCGGCCTGAGGCCTCTGGCAAGATAAGCTTGCCGCAGCAAGGGCGCCCATGCGCCATCGACCCAGGCCGGCGAAACCTCTTAAAATCCGGTGTTCCGCCCGGCCACTCATTCAACTGAAGCTACAACATGACCCACGTCGTCTCTGAATCCTGTATCCGTTGCAAATATACCGACTGTGTGGACGTGTGTCCCGTGGACTGCTTCCGCGAAGGCCCCAACATGCTGGTGATTGACCCGGACGAGTGCATTGACTGCGCCGTCTGCATTCCCGAATGCCCGGTCAACGCCATTTACGCCGAAGAAGACCTGCCGGCCGACCAGTTGGCCTTCATCAAGCTCAACGTCGAGTTGTCGCACCAATCGGGCTGGAAAAGCATCACCAAGCGCAAGCCGGCTCTGCCCGACGCCGACGACTGGAAAGACAAGACCGGCAAACTCAGCGAACTGGTGCGCTGAGCGCTTTGACTGCTCCCGGCGCTCGCCTGCGCTCGCAACGTCGGCAGCCCCAAGCGCCAGACCGCTCGTTTTGAAAGCAGCCCCTGAATTCCCACGACACTCCCCGGTCGGACTGCCCTAGCGGGCCGATAGAGACCGACGCCGTGATCGTCGGCGCCGGTCCGGCAGGCCTGTTTCAGGTCTTCGAGCTCGGACTGCTCGAAATCAAGGCGCACGTCATTGACTCGCTGCCCTACCCGGGCGGGCAGTGCATCGAGCTGTACCCGGACAAACCGATTTACGACATTCCGGCGCTGCCGGTTTGTACCGGCCGCGAACTCGTTGGCTCCCTGCTCAAGCAAATTGAGCCTTTTGTCGAGCCGGGCGGCGCGAATTTTCACCTCGGGCAAGAAGTCAGCGAACTCCAGCAACTGCCCGATGGCCGCTTTGCGCTGGCCACGAACAAGGGCCAGCGCTTTGTCAGCAAGACCATTTTTATCGCCGCCGGCGTGGGCGCCTTCCAGCCTAGGCCACTCAGGATCGACGGGCTGGACCGGTACCGGGACCGCCAGCTTTTTTACCGCGTCAAGAACCCCGCAGACTTTGCTGGCAAGCGCCTGGTGATCGTGGGTGGTGATGATGTCGCGCTGGACTGGGCGCTGCATTTTGCCAACGACAGCCCCCACCGAGCCAGTAGCGTGACCTTGGTCCACCGCCGCGAGAACCTGCAGGCGGCAGCCCCCAGCTTGGCAGAAATGAAGGCGCTGTGTCAATCCGGGCAGCTGGAATTTGTCGTCGGCCAGGTCAGCGCTTGCGAAGAAAAGAACGGTGAAATGTCAGCACTGCAGGTCACCGGTCCGGACGGCTCAACCCGTCGCCTCCCGGCCGACCGGCTGCTGGTGTTCCTGGGCCTGTCGCCCAAACTCGGACCGATCGCGCACTGGGGGCTGGACATGGAGCGCAAACAACTCCGGGTGGACACCGAGAAATTTTCAACCAACGTACCCGGTATTTTTGCGGTCGGCGATATCAACACCTACCCGGGCAAAAAGAAGTTGATCCTGTGCGGCTTTCACGAATGCACCCTGGCTGCTTTTGGCGCTGCACCGTTTATCTTCCCCGATAAAACTGTTCAGTTGCAATACACCACCACCAGCTCGAGACTGCACAAGGCGCTGGGCGTGGAGGCTCCCGGAGCCGACAAGCCAGACTCAGCCGGACTGGGCAAGCAGGAATAAAGAGCGAGTCTGGCAAAACACATCAGTTTGCAAAGCCGAATGCCCTGATAGCCCGTGGCTCAGAATGCATGGATTGCCGCGGCCCTGTTTAGGCCTCGCGACGACGGCACTGAGAGCTACACGCCGCTACACGACGCTGTAGGCTAGACCTGAGGCTACACCGCCGAAGAGATCACCCTCGACAAGCGCAACATCCGTGAACTCTGACTGCAGGGCTCGCTGAAAAGGCCGCAAGGCCGATGAGCCGCCGGTCAGGTAGATCGCGTCGATAGCCCCGTCACTCAGGCCGGCGCGCTTGACGCATTCGCGCGCACAAGCCACGGTGCGCCCCAGCATGTCTGCCAAGTGTTCGCGCAAGTCGCCTGACTCAAGCCGCGCGCTCAAGCCTGCCTCGATGTAGGGCAAGGCCATGTGCGCCGCGGCGTCGAGTTGCGAGCAACCGATCTTGGCCTGCTCGACGTCGTAGGCCATGCGGTGACCCAGGCGTTCGCCCAGCACGCGCATCAGTCGCTCGTGCAGTTGCTTGTCGGCGTAATTGCTGCGCAAGCCCTGGGCCTGGCTCAGGGCGCGCTGCTGGTAAAGCCAGTTAATCAGATGCCAGGTGGAAAGGTCAAAAAATACGCGGCTGGGCACCTCGCGCTGGTCGGGCCCGATATGGCGATACCCCAGCAGCGGCATGAGGAGTTCCAGACTGAGCTTGTGGTCAAAGTCCGTACCGCCCAAGTGCAGACCGGTGGTGGCCAGCACGTCGACACTGCGGTCAGCTTGCGCCAGGCGGCCGGGCCCGAGGCGAACCACGGTGAAGTCCGAGGTTCCCCCACCTACGTCGGCCACCAGCACCGTGCTTTCGCGGCTCAGGCGCCGCTCGTAGTCCAGCGCCGCCGCTATCGGCTCGAGTTGAAACGACACCTCCTCAAAACCGGCCGCCAGGGCGGCCTGCAACAAAGACTGCTGGGCTTGCGCGTCACGCTCGGGGCTGTCGTCAACAAAATGTACCGGTCGGCCCATCACCACGCGGCGCGGCACGCCCCCCAACGTTCGGCTGGCCCGCTCATGCAAGGCCGCCAGAAAGGTCGTGATGATGTCCTGAAAACTGATGCGCTGGTGGTTGATCTGCGTGGTCTCGAGTAGCAGCGAACTGCCCAGCAGGCTTTTGAGCGAGCGCATCATGCGGCCCTCCGTGCCGTTGAGGTATTGCGCCACGGCATCGCGGCCGAAATGGACGCCGGGCTCCTCGGCCGGATAAAAGACCGCCGTGGGCATGGACACGGAGTGACCTTCCAGAGCGATCAACTGCGCCTGGCCGCCCGCGTCTGCCCAGGCCATGGCCGAGTTGGAGGTGCCAAAGTCAATACCGAGCGTGGCCGAGGGCGTAAGCGTCATGAAAATTTTATGGAAAACGTCGAAGAAAACTGGGAGGTGAAGGGCAAGCTGCAGTTAAAAAGGCCCGGCGAAATCGCCAGGATTCTTGGGCAAGCGCCGGGCGAACGGCGGGAGGTCCCGCTGAGAGCGCTCTGGCGGACCGGGGATTTTGCCATTGAGTCATTCAGTTATTCAGTTATTCAGTCATTGAGACATTCCCAGGCGGCCGAGTCGGCCAGCGCCAAGCTAACAAGCACGCCCGACCCGACTTGGCCCCGGGAGCCTGTACACTCTCTGGCGTTCGAAAGAACATTCGCTGGGGGTGTTGTTGTCTCGTCAAAAAGACCGCGACTGAGAAAGTCCCTTTGAACCTGATTGAGGTAATCCTCGCGCAGGGAAGCAGGTAGTTCGCGCTGGACCGGTCGTTGGAGCCAGGACAACCGCGTCGAAAAACCAGGTTTACCTGCGTTAACTTTGCATGGAGCCAAGTTGAACGCCACCACATCCCCTTCGCCCGGCCCTGCCGCCGCGCCTGTAAATCAAGCGCTTCATCCGGTCGCCAGCAGCGACCGCGTCTTTGCCTGGAGCGACCACGCCAGCCTTTGGTTCAGTCTGGGCGTCGGCCTGCTGGTGATGCAGGTGGGCGCGTATTTGATGCCCGCCATGGGGACACGCGATGCCCTGCTGGCCATCGTAGCCGGCTCCATCCTGGGAGCCGGCCTGCTGGGCTGGGTTGCCAAACTAGGTTGTGACAGTGGCCTGGCGAGCGCCGGGCTGATGCACGCGGTCTATGGCAGTGCCTTTGCGCGGCTCCCTATCTTGCTGAACATTGTGCAACTGCTCGGCTGGGGTGCTTTCGAGCTGGTGGTGATGCGCGACGCCACGGTAGCCATTGGCCGGCAGTCGGGCGCGATGGCGGCGACTTACTGGCCGATGCTCGCAACGCTGCTATGGGGCGGGCTGATCATGCTTCTGATCAGCGGCTCCATGGTGCAGCTGGTGCGCAAACTCATTGCGCGCATTGCCCTGCCTCTGGTGATCTTGTCGCTGTTATGGCTGAGCTGGCAGTTTTTGTCGCTGGCGCAAGCCAAGGGACTGGAGGCTTTGTGGACGCGACGTGGCGAAGGCGGCATGGGCGTGATGCCGGCGCTGGACCTGGTGATTGCCATGCCCATTTCCTGGCTGCCGCTGGTGGCCGACTACGCGCGCCATGGCCGCAAGGGTAGCTCCGCGCTGGCGGGCACGTGGCTGGGTTACGCGCTGGCCAATATCTGGTGCTACAGCCTGGGGGTGCTGGTCGCGCTGACGTTGCCGAGTACCGACCTGGTGACCGCTTTGCTGCTGGCCCAAGGTGGGCTGATCGCGCTGTCCCTGATTCTTGTCGACGAGGTCGATAACGCCTATGGCGATACTTATTCAGGGGCGGTGTCCAGCCACAGCCTGCTGCCACGCTGGAGCATCCGCCAGTGGGGTCTGGTGGTGGCCGTGGCTTGCACCCTGCTGGCGCTGTTCCTGCCCATGCACAGCCTGGAGCCATTTTTGTTAATGCTCAGTTCGGTCTTTGTGCCGCTGTTTGGTGTGATCCTCGGGCGCCTTGCCTTCGGCACCTTGCGCAGGCCGGCGCAGGCGCTGCTGGCGCAGGCCGGGCGTGTGCATGCTCTGCCGGTGGCCATCTGGCTGCTGGGTATCGCGGCCTACCACGTGTCGAGCCGTTTGACGCCGAATCTGGGCGCGGCCCTGCCGGTGCTGGTGCTGACGTTCGTTCTGGCCTGGCTGACCCGCCCGCGCGTGGGCTGAGGTCGACGTGGCAGCCGATCAGCGGCAAAAAGGCGCGGGCTGACTCACGCCCCCGGCAAGGCAAACAGGTGCGTGGGCACGGGCGCATGGCCGTGGCACAGGGGTCCGTGCCCATGCCCCGTCTGAACGCTGGCACCCGCATGGATGGCGGCCAGGATGTAGCTGCGGGCCTGCTCGACAGCTTCCCGCAGGGGCCAGCCCTGGGCCAGATAGGCGGCCATGGCAGACGACAGCGTGCAGCCCGTGCCGTGCACGTTTTTGCTGGCAATGCGCTCGCTGCGCAAATGCAGCCAGGGCCGGCCCGGCTCGGCCAGCACGTCCACCACCGCCTCGCCCGGCAGGTGACCGCCCTTGAGCAGGACGGCGGGCGCGCCCAGGGCCAGCAAGTCGGCGGCGGCCTGCTCCAGCGCCTGAGCGTCTGGAATCGGTCGACCCAGCAGCAAAGCGGCTTCGTCCAGGTTGGGCGTGATCACCGACACCAGCGGGAACAACTCGCGCTGCAACACCTGCACGGTGGCCTGCTCGATCAAGCGATCCCCACTGGTGGCGACCATCACCGGGTCCAGCACGACTTGCTTGATCTGGTAATGCTCAACCGCCCAGGCGACCACTCGAACCACTTCGGGCGAATGCAACATGCCGATCTTGACGGCGTCGACACCAATATCTTCAATCACCGCCTGCAACTGCGCCTTGAGAAACTCGGCTGGAACGCCATGAATGACCATGACACCCCGCGTGTTTTGGGCGGTCAGGGCTGTAATCGCCGTCATGCCGTAGCAGCCCAGCGCGCTGAAGGTCTTGAGGTCAGCCTGAATGCCGGCGCCACCGCCGCTGTCAGAGCCGGCAATAGAAAGCACACGGGCGTAGCGGTGGGTCGCAGCGGGATAAGGCAAGTGTTGGGTCATGCGAAAATTATCGGCCAAGTCGCTGGCCCTCGTGGCCCATGAGCTCACGACTCGTGATTGAGTTGTGCTGTAATTGCGGCCACGGATGAAACAGGGGTGTCTTGCCAATGGCTGGACTGAGAAACACCCTAAGACCCGATCCAGGTCATGCTGGCGTGGGAAGTTTTCAGGCGATGGCGCTTGCGCTTTCCCCATAGCGCTGCAAGCCCTGTTTTGTCCACCTGTTGACCCGCAGATGGATTCGATGAACGCTTTGACTTCCTCACACATGCTTGTTCTGGGCGCCGGCCTGATGGGTCGCTTATTGGCCTTGGCACTGGCGCGGGCGGGTCACCGGGTGCAGGTGCACGAGGCCGGCCCGCCAGATGCGAGTCGTTCGGCAGCGCGCGTTGCAGCGGCCATGCTTGCACCGCTGGCCGAATCCGCTGTGACCGAGATCGGCGTGGTACGCATGGGTCAGTACGGCCTCAAACGCTGGCCTGAGCTGATTGGCGAGCTTGAAGGCCACACTTTTTTTCAGCAAAACGGCACCCTCATCGTCTGGCACAGGCAAGACGCGCCGGAGGCCGCCCGCTTCACGCGGCAGTTGGAGAACACGGCACGCCAGCTGCCCGAGCTGCAGGCCGCACGCCCGCTGGATGCTGCAGCCATTGAACACCTCGAGCCTGCTCTGGCCAAACACTTTCAACAGGGTCTGTACCTGCCTGATGAAGGGCAGCTGGATAACCGCCAGTTGCTTGAAGCGCTGCGCAGCCAGCTGGACTTGATGAAGGTTGAGCTGCACTGGAACAGCCCACGCGGACCCGAAGCCTTCAGCCCAGGCCAGGCTGGACAGCCCGACTGGGTATTTGATTGCCGGGGCCTGGGTGCCCAAGCCCAATGGTCCGCCGTGCGCGGGGTCCGTGGGGAAGTCGTGCGGGTCCATGCGCCTGAGGTCACCTTGCACAGACCCGTGCGCCTGATTCACCCACGCTACCCGCTCTACATTGCACCCAAGGAAGAGCATGTCTTCGTGATCGGCGCCACGGAAATTGAATCCGAGGACATGTCGCCAGCCAGCGTCAGGTC
>CAIMVC010000128.1 GCA_903844825.1 uncultured Burkholderiales bacterium
ATGCCGCTGGACAGTGGGCGCTCCAAACTGCTCACTCAAAATCATGCCCAGCTTTGGCGCAAACAGTTGCTTGCCAGGCACGACAAAGGCAATGTCGCGTTGAATCAGCTGCTTGCGCTCACCCGGGCTAAGGCCCGGCATAGCGACAATCAGGGGGGATGGAAATGCCTCACGGATGCGCTGCGTACTTAGCTCAATTTGCTCAACCGGCATGGATTTGGCGTGCTTGAGGCAGGCCAAGGTGATCTGATGCCCATGGACGCCACCAGTCATGATGTCGTAGGCGTCTTGCACAAAGTACGGTAGCTCAGCTGCCTGGGGACTGGGGTGCAGGCACACCGCCCCCTCGCCAAGAACCTGGTTGAGGTACTGAACGGTTCTCTGGGGCAGAGGTCTTTCTAACATAGAAAATAACTCTAACATTTAAATTGTTAGAAGTCAACTTCAATGTTATATTATCCGACCATGCCACTCAATCCGTCCAAGCCAGCTGGTACAGCCCGAGACGGCGCTGGCGAATAACCAGGCGCTCGTAGGCATGCAACGGCCCCTCGTAGGCGGGATCGCCCCGGTTGGCCACCTTGATCTTGAAAAGGTCCAACGGGCGATCGCTGGCCAAGCCGGCCTCACGCATGAGGAGCTCTGCGGTCTGGGCTTGATGGCGGTGTTTCCACAGCACGGCGAACAATCGGCTCTGGGCGCCCGACAAGCGGATCGGACCATGCGGCCAGTCGTCCAACACCGCCACGCCGAAGTCAGCGGTGAACGGGCCATGGACCGCGTACGCTGCGCCGGGCTCTTGGACACGACCGCCCTGCTCTGCATCCAGTGGCACATATCGCAGCGCCAGGCCATGAATGGCAAAACGGTCTTCCAAATGCCACCAAGTGGCGGTTCCCGCCAGCGGCTCCATGAGCGCCGGGCCAAATGGGCGCGGCGTGATCACCCAACTATTGCGACGTGGTTCGTGGCCATGGAAGATCTTGAGGGCTTGCCACATCACGCCATCAATCTTGCGTCCCAGCACCACGGGTCTGCGCTTGTGTGTACCAATGTCCCACACACCCTCAACCACAGGGGTCACCGGGGCACTGGCATCAATGCTGAGCGCGCCACGCAGCTTGCGGATGAGCCATTGGTCGTCCAGCCGCCAACTGCGCAGATTGGCTGGGTCCAGTAGCGTTGGCCCGCAATCTGGGCATTGCACCGTCAGCCCATCATGGCGGCGAAATACGCGCCCGCGGTACAGACCGCAGTAGTCGCACAGCGCATCTGTAGCCTGGGTAGGCCCCGGGAGTACGGCCTTGACTTCCTGCAGCAAGTGGAGGCCCTCGCGCTGGGTGGTAGTGAAGGTGTTTTCCGTGGAAAGGCCTCCACGGGAGAAAAGCATGCCGGCCAGGCCCATGGCCCGGTGATGAAGGGTCGCGTCCATGATCGCCTCAACCAAACAGGTCGCTATGCAAGGTCCTGCCCGGCGGGATCGCGATACCGCTGGGTTTGAGCACTTGCTGGTCCTGCAAGATGCCCAGTTGCACCAAATAGCCTTCGAGCTGGGCGCGCAACTTCTCATCGAACTTGTGCAGATTCAGCCGGCCACGACTGGTGACCTCAATACTGACGACCGAGCAGCGGCTGCGGCCTGGCTCCGGCGCGAGGTAAAAATTCAGCGTGGCGGCTTGAATGGACCATCCACGCTTGAGCGGGTTATCAGCCCCGAAGTAGTCCTTCAAAAGCTCGGTCACACAGCGCTGGTCGCTCACCGCACTGGCCACGCACTCCATCTTGAGTCGGCCGCACTCGCTGACCACCACCACGTTCTTGACCTGCATGGCTACAAAACCATCTTCGATCGCCTGCGGGACGTTCAGTCCCAAGCGCAGACCGGACAGATCCAATCTGGGCGCCAGGATGCGCTGCGCATCGGTGTTGGCCCCCAGCAAATGGCGGGCAAATGCATCGCACAACATGGCGTGGTACCTGGCACCACCCCGAATGATGGTTCGGGCCACACCGGTCGCGGGCGAGTACTCCAGAGCCATGTGAATGTTGGGACTACCGACGCGCCGCTGGAGCTGGCTGCCTTCAAATTCCAGCCGGGCGGTGGCCAAGTCCTTGGCATGGACTGAGATCAGCTGGGTGCCTCGGGCCCGCTCAAGCAGGTTGACGACGCACACCTCGCCGCAACCCAGCTCTCGCTGATAGAAGCCCTTGATGGCTTCTGCGAAAGCGGCCAGTGCCTCTTCCTCCTGAAGGACCGGACGGCTGATGCCCAGATCATGATGCTGGGCTTGTGGCTCGTGGTGGTCGAGGTATTCGATCTCGGCGGCGACATCAAACAGGTCAGGGTGGTGCACATAGAGCCAAAACGCTCGGTGCAAATCGCTCTTGCAAGCAATCAGACCCATCAACTCGGCGGCCCTCTCATGGGCCGCCTGAAACAGGGCCTGTTTGCCCAGAGGGTGGGCCAGCGAGGCACTGGCGTGGAGACCCGCCACGATACGGTCGCGCAAGGCCGTTTCAGGGTGACTTTGCACCAAGCGGATGAGTCGCCGTGAGGTGGCGGTGTTGTCGCTCCACTCCCAGCCTGCTGGCAGGGGCAGCGCGTGGCGCTCCAGAAATGTCTTGAGCGTCTCGTCGACGGGCAGACTGAGCAAGATGTCTGCGTAGGTCAGTGGTTTGCTCACCGGTTGTCTCCTCGTTCTTGTTTTTTTCAGTGCATGGGGCCCCCCCCACCCAAATACGCGCTCCGTCGGCCTTGGAATTCGGTTACCAAATGTCACTAATGCTGGATGAATGTACAGTATTTGCAAAATCTGTCAAAAGGGCTTCTCCAAGCCTTGTGCTGTCTAGAGTTGGGGAGTTGAAATGAGGCTTGATGCGGGTCTGGTGGACGTTGTCCCCCTTTGGACCGCTAAAACACGTTACCTGTGAGGTGGGTGGTTTTTACGATTCGATGGTGTTTGTCTCAGTCACCTGTGCCCACCATGAATCCCGAAACCTCTCCCCTTCGAACACAGCCCCCAAGGCATCCCACCAAAAGCAATCACCTGAGCCTGCAGCAAATCGCAGCGCACATTGGGCAGGCCGTCGCCGAGCAGCGGCGCAGCATTGCCCAAGCCCACAGCAGTCGGCTTTATGCGACTGACCTAGACGAGTTCCTGGACATCGTTGGCCACCAGAGCGTGAATACAAACCACTCTCAACCTCATAGAGCCCAAAGATGAAAAACCCAGACAACCACCCGGTGCGATCCGTCACCAAAACCCTGCAGGTCAGCCAGCAGATTGCCGCCCTGCCAGAGCTGCCCATGGCAGAGCTTTGGAAGCTGTGGGATCACCACTTTCAGAGTCGACCCACCCACCCCAACCGCAAGTTCCTCGAGTCCCGGCTGGCGTACCGCATCCAAGAGGCGGTTTTTGGTGGTTTGCCAATTACCACCCGAAGCTTGCTGACCGAATTTGGCGAACGTCTGTCCAAGATCCGCTCTGGACCGCGCAAAGCCAATGCGCTGCTACCGGGCACCGTCTTGCTGCGTGAATACGACGGCCAGGAATACCGGGTCACCGTCTTGGCCGATGGCCGCTACGAGATTGACGGCAGGGTCTTCAAGAGTCTTTCGGGCATCGCTCGCATGATTTCAGGCACCAACTGGTCAGGCGCGTCGTTCTTTCATCTCAGGGAGAAAAGAAAGTCATGAGCCAAGCCACAGAAAAAATCACACCCAAGCGCTGCGCGGTTTACTGCCGCGTGTCGTCTGACGAACGGCTGGACCAGACTTTCAACTCGATCGATGCACAGCGCGAAGCTGGGGCGGCATTCGTGGCAAGCCAGAAAGCCGAGGGCTGGAGCTTGGTGCCTGACGCCTATGAAGACCCAGGCTTTTCTGGCGGCAACATGGAGCGCCCGGGATTGAAGCGCCTGCTCGATGACATCAAGGCCGGCAAGGTCGACATCATCGTGGTCTACAAGATCGACCGGTTGTCGCGCTCACTGGCTGACTTTGCCAGGATGGTCGACCTCTTTGACAAGCACAAGGTCAGCTTCAGCTCGGTCACGCAACAGATCAATTCGGCGACCTCCATGGGGCGCTTGATGCTCAACGTGCTGCTGTCGTTTGCCCAGTTCGAGCGCGAGGTCACCAGCGAGCGCATCCGCGACAAGATCACCGCCTCCAAGCGAAAAGGCATGTGGATGGGAGGCCCCGTTCCGCTGGGCTACGTCGTGCTCAACCGCAAGTTGATCATCGAACCCAAGGAAGCCGAGACCGTTCGGTGGATCTACGACTCGTTTTTGGAGACGCACTCGACCACGCACATGGTTAAGAAGCTGGCCGACGAAGGCATCCGTAGCAAACGTGGAGCCCTTCTTTCCAAGCAGACCATTTACAAAATCCTGCACAACCGCATGTACCTGGGCATGCTCAACCACAAGGGGGCCCACTACAAAGGCGAGCATCCGCCCATCGTGGACCAATCCGTTTGGGACAAGGTACAGGCCATCATGGCGGTGGACCCCAAAAAACGCCACCGCCAGTCCCACGGCATGGCCAGCGACCATTTACTGCGCGGAATGCTTTACACCGAGCTAGGCGAGCTATACCTGCCCACGACCACCCACAAGCACGGTGGCCAGGCCTACCGGTATTACGTGGTCAATAAGAACCACAACATGGGCGCCGGCATGGGCTCCACGGGCAACTTGGCTGCAGGCACGGTGGAAACGGCGGTTATGGAGCAGGTATTTGAGGTGCTGCGCACCGGGCAGATGGTGCACCGCTATTGGCAGCACATTCGATCGGTCAACCCAGAACTGAGCGAGCCAGAGGTGGTGGTCACGCTGTTTCAGCGCACGGCCGCTGTTTGGAATCAGCTCTTTCCCGATGTCAAAAGGGACATCGTGCGCAGCCTACTCAAGCGCGTGACCGTTCACCCTAAAGGTATCACCCTGGACTGGCGCTACGAGGCATGGGGCGCATTCATCGGTGAGCTCACGCCGGGCACGACGGCACGAGAAATGAACGAGATGGAGTTCGCATGAAAAAACAGCGCTCCACCGACACCCCCGTGCAACTACCGGACTTTCCCCCGCCCTCGACTTTTATTCCGATACGCTTTACCAAGCGTGGCGGCAAGGCGGTGGTGATTCGGCCAGAGGAAGAAGCGGCCAAGCTGGCACAAATCCCGAACCTACCCAACAACGTCCTGCTCACCGCCCTGGCCCGAGCCCTCTATTGGCAAAAGCTGATGGATGAAGGGCTGGTTGAGAGCGGCAGCGACATCGCCCGCAAGGAGGGGCTGGATGCGAGCACAGTGAATGAGCTGCTGCGGCTGACGCTGCTGGATCCGTACATCGTTGACGACATCATGGCCGGTAGGCAGCCGGCTGAACTGACGGCCAAGTGGTTCTTTAGCCACCCTCTGCCGATCAACTGGCACGAGCAGCAAACCGTGGTGGCTCAATTGAGGCAGCGGTGGTGAGATAGCCGGAGGACGTTTTCCTGCCCAAGAACCGGTGAACAGCGATAGAAGACGTTCACCGGTCCGCGCCAGCCGTACGGTATCGCCCCAGAGGCAACA
>CAIMVC010000129.1 GCA_903844825.1 uncultured Burkholderiales bacterium
CTGGAAGACATCGCTGTGCTGACCGGCGGCAAAGTCATCGCCGAAGAAGTCGGCATGTCGCTTGAAAAAGTGACGCTGGCTGACCTCGGCCAGGCCAAGCGCATTGAAGTGGGCAAAGAAAACACCATCATCATCGACGGTGCCGGTGCCGCAGGCGACATCGAAGCGCGCGTCAAGCAAGTGCGTGTGCAAATCGAAGAAGCCACCAGCGACTACGACCGTGAAAAACTGCAAGAGCGCGTGGCCAAGCTGGCCGGCGGCGTTGCCGTGATCAAGGTTGGTGCTGCCACCGAAGTCGAAATGAAGGAAAAGAAAGCCCGCGTTGAAGACGCCCTGCACGCGACCCGCGCTGCTGTGGAAGAAGGCATCGTGGCTGGCGGCGGCGTGGCTTTGCTGCGTGCCAAGCAAGCGGCTGGCGTCATCAAAGGCGACAACCCGGACCAGGACGCCGGCATCAAGCTGGTGATGCGCGCCATCGAAGCGCCCCTGCGCGAGATCGTTTACAACGCAGGCGGCGAAGCGTCTGTGGTGGTCAACGCCGTGCTGGCCGGCCAGGGCAACTACGGCTTCAACGCTGCCAACGACACCTACGGCGACATGATCGAAATGGGTATTCTGGACCCCACGAAAGTGACCCGCACGGCGCTGCAAAACGCTGCGTCTGTCTCCTCCCTGATGCTGACGACCGAATGCATGGTTGCCGAGTCCGCCAAGGACGACGCGCCTGCCGGCGGTGGCGGCATGGGTGGCGGCATGGGCGGCATGGGTGGCATGGGCGACATGGGCATGTAATTGCCCCTGGCCTGAGGGCTTGAGCCCTCACCTAACGAAACCCCCGCAGGGCTTGACCTTGCGGGGGTTTTTTCGTGGTGTGGCGTCAACCCTCTCGGACAGAGCCACAAACGCAACAAACGCCGCGTTCGTGCTTATTTCACACAGAAAAAGTAGATTTCCTTGGCGTTCAAATCTTCCGGGTGTCGAATGGGCGACGGGTTTCTGAGGTCTGGCGCCAGGATGTGACCATCTGCCAAAGCCCATAGCCTGTGTCCCATCGACACCCCGCCATTCCAGTCGCCCAAAGAAGACAAAAACTCGTACTCCTCAAAGAGCGGCAGGCGAGCACGGTTGGCACTGCAGGTACTTTCAGCGACCGTGGGAGATGGCGCTTTACCGATCGGCGATCCCGGGGCACCCACCAGCGTCAGCAATTTTTTCCCCATGCTCACAGTCGAGGGGAACTGAGTTCGCTGAACATACTGAAATATCTGCGCCGCCACTGACGTCATGACCGTCTCGGGCCGCCCTTGTGCCTGAAAACTGTGCGAGGTACCGCCCGACAACTCGATGTGTATCGAAACCAGGATATCGCCACGGCAAGCCGGCCCGTAGGTGTAGGTCCCCCAGGCAAAGCCGGATATTTTCGAGAGTTGCTGCAAGTCCAGCGACCCTTGCCGCTTTTGTGTTCGCAGGTCGCGCAGCAAATCGAGCAAGGGCGCAGGATTGAGGAAAAGCAGCTTTCTTTCCTTCGGGTTGAGTTCTCTGTACAAACCGTCCAACGCAGCCTTCAAACTCGCCTCCAGCGTGACGTCCATGCCAAAACCGGCGCTGGCAAGACCGCGATTTTTATCCATCAAACCGTCGATCGCCAGCAAAATGGGCAGCGCATTGCCGGACTTCACGCCTGCGTCAAGCAAATCCTTGAGCTGGCTGGTCATCTCCAGGGCCAACTCACTGCGGGTCTTGCCGTAGGCTTCCTGAAACTGGCACAGGTCCTGCCCTCTGATGAAAGGAATGGTCGGCCATAAAGACAGTGGCGTGGCGGCCTGAGCCGACGAGCCAAGAAGGGCGAGCAGCAAGAAAAAAAGCGGACGAATCCGACGCCGAGTCAAGGACAGGAGGGGCATGGATTGAGCGCTTTTTAACAAGAAGAGACAGCGGACAGTCGACCTGAGGTGCTCGGCGCGCCATCGCTAGGCAAACAATGTCCATTTTAAGGCTTCAATTGTCAAATCAATGTCAGCCAGAAACATGCGCGAAGACCAAGAACGGTATCTGGCGTCGC
>CAIMVC010000130.1 GCA_903844825.1 uncultured Burkholderiales bacterium
AATGCGTGCGCCGGTTTCTGATGACGCGGCCGTGACCGGCACGAAATAGCCCGGTCGTGCGGGTGTGGCCGAAGAGGCTGCTGCGCTGTCCACAAAGTACCCGGCTCGCGCCGCTGTCGGCGTGCTAGCCCCCGTTACCCCGACGTAATAACCAGCCTGGGCCGCTTCAGCCACTGTGGCGGCGGTAGCGCTGACGAAGTAACCGACGGGTGCGGCGATTTGCGTGCTCGCGGCCGTAGCGTTGACGTAGTAGCCGGCTTGCGCTGCCGTCTCGGAGCTGGCTGCGGAGCTGCCGACGTAGTAGCCGATGCCCGCGCCGGTTTCTGATGACGCTGCCGTGGCCGACACGAAGTAGCCTTGTCGTGCCGGGGTGGCCGAAGAGGCTGCTGTGCCGTCCACGAAGTACCCGACTTGCGCCGCCGTCGGCGTGCTCGCGCCTGTCACCCCGACGTAGTAACCAGCTTGCGCAGCGTCGGCCTTGGATGCGGCGGTGCCGCTGACGAAGTAGCCGACGGATGCGGCGGTCGGCGTGCTCGCCGCGGTGCTGTTGACGTAGTAGCCGGCTTGCGCGGCCGTCTCGGAGCTCGCTGCTGAACCGCCCACGTAGTAGCCAATGCGTGCGCCGGTTTCCGACGAGGCGGCCGTGACCGGCACGAAATAGCCTAGTCGTGCCGGTGTGGCTGAAGAAGCTGCTGCGCCGTCCACGAAGTACCCGACTTGCGCCGCTGTCGCCGAGCTGGCCCCGGTTGTGCCCACGTAATAACCGGCTTGCGCCGCGTAGCTTGCCGTGGCGGCGGTGCCGCTGACGAAGTAGCCGACCGGTGCCGCCGTCTGCGTGCTCGCAGCCGGGCTGTTGACGTAGTAGCCGGCTTGCGCGGCCGTCTCGGAGCTGGCTGCCGTGGTGCCCACGTAGTAGCCTTCACGCGCACTGGTTTGAGTTGGCGCAGCGGTCACCGGCACGAAGTAGCCCAGGCGCGCAGCTGTGGCCGACGAAGCCGCCGAGCCTTCCGCGAAGTACCCGACTTGCGCCGCCGTCGCCGAGCTGGCCCCCGTTGTGCCCACGTAATAACCGGCTTGCGCAGCCTCGGCCTTTGTTGCGGCGGTGTCGCTCACAAAGTAGCCCCGCGGTGCGGCGACTTGCGCACTCGCTGCCGTGCTGCCCACGTAGTAGCCCGCTTGCGCTGCTGTCTCGGAGCTCGCCGCTGAGACGCCAACGTAGTAGCCAATCCGGGCTGGAGTTTGTGAGGAAGCGGCCGTGACCGGCACGAAGTAGCCCGGTCGTGCCGGCGTGGCCGAGGCGGCTGCGGAGCTGTCAACGAAATACCCGACCAGTGCCGCTGTCGACGTGCTTGCGCCTGTCGTTCCAACGTAATAACCGGCTTGCGCAGCTTCGGCCGCGTTGGCGGCGGTGCCGCTGACGAAGTAGCCCAGCGGTGGGGCAGTCTGTGTGGTCGCCGCAGCGGTGTCCACAAAGTAGCCAGCTCGCGCGGCCGTCTCGGAGACCGCCGCTGCGGTGTCCACGTAGTAGCCCAAGCGGGCCGCAGTTTCCGTGCTGGCGCCCGTGACTCCGACAAAATAGCCGGCTTGAGCGGGTTTTGCGCCGGTCTGAGCGGTGCCGCTGACAAAGTAACCGACCGGCGCTGCGGTTTGAGTACTTGATGCCGGGTCCTGGACAAAGTAGCCGGCTTGTGCGGCCGTCTCGGAGCTGGCTGCCGTGGTGCCCACGTAGTAGCCCCTGGCCGCCCCTGTTTCTGATGATGCCCCGGTGACTGGCACGAAGTAGCCCAGGCGCGCAGCTGTGACCGAAGAAGCTGCCGCGTTTTCGACGAAGTAGCCGACGGGTGCCGCAGTTTGCGAGCTGGCGCCCTCCACCGCGACAAAGTAGCCGGCTTGCGCGGCTAGCGTCCTGGTCTGAGCGGTGCCGCTGACAAAGTAACCGACCGGCGCTGCGGTCTGTGTGCTGGATGCCGGATTCTGGACAAAGTAGCCGGCTTGTGCGGCCGTCTCGGCGCTGGCTGCCGTGGTGTCCACGTAATAGCCCCGGCGCGCTGGTGTTGCCGAGGACTGCGCTGTGTTACCAACGTAGTAGCCCAATGACGCAGCAGTCTCGGAACTCGCGGCCGTGACCGGGACGAAGTACCCCAGCCGCGCCGGGTTGGCGGCGGTGGCCGCCGTGTCACTGACGAAATAGCCATAGTCAGCGCTGGTCGCTGTCGTGGCGCTGGTGCTGTCCACGTAGGCGCCGGGAGCAGCGGCTACGCAGCTAACGCCGTCAAAGAAATAGCCGAGGGTGCAGTTGGCATAGGCGGGAAACACGGCCACACTGGAGAGCAGGGCGACCAGCAGGCCGCTGATGCGTACGCGCTTGTTTTGCGGTGCCGGCCGACGGGGTAACCCGGAACGTCGACCGGACGATGATTTGGGCAAGGCAATCTCCAGGGGGTGCTGAGGGTTCTGGCCCCCGACCGGAGTCAGTTACAAAACGCTCATGTAAACTATTTTTGATAATAACAAATGAAAACTAATCAAAACTATCGTGAATTTAGTTGACGTTCGCAAGCAGATGGACAGTGGGCAGGTGCAGCAAGCGTTTGACGGCTTGCATGAGCGACTGAGCCGCGACAGCCGGGATGTGGACGCCTGCTTGCTGATGGTGGCGTGCGGGCTGCGCCTGGGGCAGCTGCACCATGTTCATGCGGCCTTTCAGAAACTGCTGGCGCTCGACGACGCGCCGCAGCGCTGGCTGGCGCAGCTGGGCGAGTTTGCCGCACAGCTCGATGCCGGCGGTTTTCGCCCTCTGGCCCAATCCTGGCTGCATGAGGTCAAAGCGCTGGCGTCCCGCTACGGATGCGCCTTGCCCGACCCGCTGCCTTTGCCTGCACATCTGGCTACCGAGCGGCACGACCCGGTACTGGGTCGAACGCTCAAGCGTTACCCGCCCTTCGAGGGGGCCAGTTACATCTATGCCATCGACGTGGCGGGCACCTGCAATCTGCGCTGCCCGAGCTGTCCCGTGGGCAATATGCGGGACGTGGGCAAACCCACCGGCTTGATGTCGCTGGACGTTTTCAAGGCGATCGTCGCCAAAATCGCCACCGACCAGCCCGCTACCAGCCCCATCATTCACCTGTTCAACTGGGGTGAACCTTTGCTGCATCCGCAGTTGGCCGACATGGTTCTGGCCGTTCGGCAACGCGGCTGGCGCTCGTACATCTCCACCACCTTGAACGTGGCGCGCGGTCTTGACGCGCTGGTCATCGCCAGGCCAGCGCTGATCAAAGTGTCGATTTCAGGCGATACCGCGCAAACCAATGAAGTCACCCACGCGCGCAGCCGGACCGACCGCGTACTGGCCCATCTCAGGCTGTTGAGCGAACTGCTGAGTCTGCACCAGAGCGACGTGCCCGAGCAGGCGCGAACCCGGGTGGTGCTGGCATTTCATGAATACAAACACAACGGCGAATGTGGCCAGCGCTTGCGTGCCATGGCCGCCGAGCTCGGGTTTGAATTTAATTCGTCGCTGGCCGTGTTGCAGCCAGTAGAAAAAAACATCGACGTGGTGATGAACCGGGCCACCCCGGTGGTGCAGCAGGTCGTTGAGCTGATGGAAATGTCACCCCGGCAGATATCCGCGCTCAACCGGATGCGGCGCTCAGGGCAGTTTGACTGCGAAAGCCGTTTTAATATGACGGCGATCAATTTTGATGGCTCCGTCAGCCTGTGCTGCAACACCTACTCGCCTGCGCTTGAGATCCATCCGAACTTTCTGCAGGCCTCCCATCAGACGCTGGAAGCAAAAAAGTACCAGCATGGCTTTTGCAAGACCTGCATGTCAAACGGCTTTCATTATTCGGTGAACGACCAACTGCCGCCGGTCGCCTGGGGTCAGGACGGCGCCTGAGCGACCCGGCCCTGGCCCGCTGGCCCGCTAGCACACCGGTATCATCCGCAATCCCCTGAATGACTGCCGGACGACCTGGCCAACGATTGCCCTCATGACCGACCCTGTGCGCCTTGCCAAACGTGTTGCCGAACTGCGCGCCTGTTCGCGGCGTGAGGCCGAGCAGTACATCGAAGGCGGCTGGGTCACGGTTGACGGGGTGGTGGTTGAAGAGCCCGCGTTTCGCGTTGGCGCGCAGCGCATCGACATCAGCGCTGCCGCCAACCTGATGGCGCTGGTGCCGGTGACGATCTTGCTGCACAAACCCGCCGGACTTGAAGCCGGGCTCGGCGCCATCCCCGGTGCCGGCGCGGCGGCATCGTTACTGGTGCCGGGCAACCTGGCTGTGGGTGACCGTTCGGGCTGGCGGCCTTTGAAACGCCATTTAAGCGCCCAGGCGCTGATGACGCCCCTGGCGCCCCGTGCCAGCGGTCTGGTAGTTTTTACGCAGGACTGGCGCGTCGCCCGCAAGCTCACCGAAGACGCCAGCGTGATGGAGCACGAGGTGATCGTCGAGGTCGCCGGCAACATCGCCGAAGGGGGCTTGGCCCGGCTGAACCGGCAGGACCACGGCTTTAGCTTCAACGGCATCCCGCTGGGGCCGGCCAAGGTGAGCTGGCAAAACGAGACCCGGTTGCGCTTTGCGCTCAAAGGCGAGCGCCCCGGGCAAATCGCTTACCTGTGTGAAGCTGTGGGTCTGCGCGTTCTGGGCATGAAGCGCATCCGCGTTGGCCGTGTGGCGATGAGCAGTTTGCCGGCAGGGCAGTGGCGCTACTTGCTCGCCGACGAAAAATTCTGACGGGGTCGGCCCCTTCGTGTGCGGCTGGTGCGCGGCTGTCAGAGGTGCCAGCCCCCGGGGAAGACCCAGATCAGGCCTGCCGTCATCAGCACGTAGCGCGCCAACTTGCCAACTGCCATGTAAAACAGACAGGGCCAGAACGGTAACTTCAGCCAGCCCGCCACCGCGCACAAAGGGTCCCCCACGGCGGGCAACCACGACAGCAGGCAAGCCTTCGGACCCAGCGATTCAAGCCAGCGCATGGCCCGGCCGTGATGGCTCGATTGCGCATACTTATCCACCACACGGTGCGCTCCAAAGCCCAGCCACCAGTCCAGCGCGCCGCCCAAGGTGTTGCCCGCCGTGGCGACCAGAACGGTCGGCCAGAACATGTCAGGATGCAGCTTGACCATGCCAAAGACCACCGGCTCCGAGCCCAGCGGCAGCAGGGTTGCCGAGATGAAGGACACCACAAAGACGGTGCTCAGCCCAAACTCCGGCAGGGCCAAAAACTCCATGATGCGTGCAATCCAGTGGTCCATGTCGGCTTCAGTATAGACAGGCAGGGGGGCGATTTTCCGCGCTGTGAAAAGCTGGACTGGGGTGCGGCTGGCACTGGGCTGACTGCCTTGCGCTCATGCAAGAGACCAATGTAATCAGCGCCGGGGCGCGGGACAGGCGACCAACTCAGGCATGTGCTGCCAGCTCATCAGCTCCTTGGCACGCGGGCCGTCCGCACTGAGCCAAGCATCATGCAGCTCGGGTGCCACGATCACGGGTGTACGCTTTTCATCACCCGGCCTATGAAACTGCGCCATCACCGGGTGCGCATCGGCATTGACCGTGAGCATGGAAAAACTCACCACCAACTCACCTGAGGCGGGGTCCGTCCAGCGGTCCCACAAGCAGGCGATACCGAACGGATCGCCACTGGCCAGCGCAATCTTCCAGCGCACGGCCTTGCCAGAGGCGTAGCTGGGTTCGTAGAAGTCATCGACCAGCACCAGGCCAAATTGTCGCTGCCGCCAGGCGGTGCGGTAGCTGGGCTTCTCGGCCGCGGTCTCGCTGCGGGCGTTGTAGGTGTGCCGACTGATTTTGTCATCCTTGGCCCATGCCGGGATCAGCCCAAACCGAGCCAGACCGCAGGCGATGCGACCGGTCTGATGACTCTTGACCACGATGGGCGAGGCAAACCCGGGGTAGGACTCTTGCGGATAGCCACCCGGCAGGTCAACGCCGAGTTTGTCTTTGACCCACTGGGCGCGTTGGGTTGGCGTGAAATTGGTGCACACCAAAACAGTTTATCGCTGGTGTGCCGCGGGGTGATTGGCTTTGATGCCCGGCCTCTGAAGGCAACTCGGGGCCGGGCTCCGTCAGAAAAAAATCAGGCCGCAGCAACATCACGGATTGCCGATAAATCAGCTCCTCCACCCAGGCTTGCAAGCATTTCGGGCTACCCGCGGTGAAACTCTACAAACGGAATGACAGCCTGCATCGTGGCGTCGGTGCGCACGCCGCCGATCTCGCTGGGCAACGCTCTGGCTTGATCCAGGCTCAGATCCACGGGGTCTTGGCTGCCTAGCATGGCTTTGGCGGTGACTTGCAGCCTATCTTTTTCGAGTTGCCACATGATGTGGCAACGAAATCCGCCACGGCCGATGACCCGTGTGTCGGTTTGGGGCAGGAACATGCCCGTCCCGCGCCCCCAGTGCATTTCATGTCCGTCGACACTGGCCAGAGAATCGGCGTCGGCAGAAAACGGAAGCATGAACGTCAGCAGTGGATTGCGGCCGGACTGATGGCCGTCGCCACCACCTTGGAGTTGGGCAAGTTCAGCACGGCACTTTTTCTGCGAAAGCTACCGTCCCCGTTGATGGAGTCGTAAGAATTAAGGCCCGGGAAAACGCGCTCGATCAGGTCGCTGAAAAGTTACTAAATTTCATGCACGATAGCAATGTCTTTGCCAAATGCAAGCGGCGGTAGAGCAGTTTTTTTGGTCATGTGTTTGATGATGCCAGACATCCCCGTGATGCAGAAGCACGAATATACAGCCCATCTGATTGACGTTTAAAGCTGGCGGCTAAGCCGGTGGCGTAACCCTAAATCCGGCAGTTGGCCGCGGCCGAGGGGCTGCCGAGGCAGGTCGCTGGCTAGGCGCGAGCACCGGCCGGACGCCATGTCCGGCTGGTGCGAGCAGCAACGCCAGCGGCCATGCAGTTAACCGCATCGTCGCCGCTGATGACGCTGACGCCGGCCACCGCCATGGCCTAGCCCTCGGTCTTGTCGTTGAAATGGCCAGCCTGCGCCAGGCTGACGGTTTCGCCAGAGATCACGCCCTGCAAAAACTTTCGATGAAATGAATTACTGCTGATTGCCTTCTTTCTTTTTGGGCGGATTAGCTGGCCGTCCTTGGACTGTAGAAAAGGCAACACCCTTGCCAAGACGAACCCCACCTTCAACAACGACCAAATGTGTCAGCAAAGTTGATTTACCAGCCGTCGCAATTTGGGAGACCGCCTTTTCTACGACGGCCTCTGATATTTGTCGAACCGCGGTCGAATCAGTGGATTGTGAGTTTGACGATGACATGAGATTGACCACCTGCAACTCACCAATGGGGTATTGCTCCGCTTTCGTTTCATTGTTGGAGATCACCATATTCGGCGATGACGCTGCACCTACGTCGGCGGTGCCAGACGATGAATTACTACTGGACAACACGAACTTAAAGGTTTGTATGTCAACGAGTTCGTTCAGGGTCTGTGCCCCGGTTGTATTGATCGCGCCGCCAGTGAGTATGACGGTGCCAGGCGCGTCGGTGGTGACGCTGCTCAGTGGTGTACGCCCCCCCACCGAACCTGCAAAAGTTGTTGCACCAGACGTATTGACGATGAGTTTGTAAGCGCCATCGAGGGTACTGCCGAAGGTTACATCTCCACCACTGAGACTGGTCAGCGTGGTGTCTGCACCCAAGGTCATGATCTCGTTGTATGTTTGCGCCCCAGTGGTCTGGACCAAACCGCCGACAACGTTCACGGTCCCAGGTTTATCTGTCGTCACACTGACCAACGGTGTCGCGCGACCAATTGCGCCATAAAAGATGGTGGCACCGCCAGTGTTCACGAATAACTTATACCCGCCATCTACAGTGCCATTGAGAACCACATCTCTGTCACCGAGGCTTGACAAAGTGCTGTTGGCACTAATCGTTATGTTGTCGTTGTAGGTCTGCGCGCCGGTCGTGGTGACTGCGCCGCCGTTGATGGCGGTGGTGCCGCCCGCGTTGGTGGTCAAGCTAGTCAGCGCTGCGGTGCCGCCCACGGCTGCCGTGAAGGTGGTGGCGCCGGTGCTGTTGACCGCCAGGTTGGCTGCGCCATCAACGGCACCCGTGAAGGTCACCGCGCCGGTGCCGGTGGAGACGCTCAGATCCTTGGACAGCGTCGTGGTGGTAGCGAACTGCACAGCCGAGTCAGTCGTGGC
>CAIMVC010000131.1 GCA_903844825.1 uncultured Burkholderiales bacterium
GGCCAGGGCTCGCGCAAGGGGCCTGCCGGCAGAAGCCATCCGTTGCCGACGCCGCGGTCATCGAAAACAGCGATGTTGATGTCCCTGCGCAGGGCGTAATGCTGAAGTCCGTCGTCGCAGACGATCACGTCTGTGTCTGGGTGCGCCTGTAGCAGGGCTCGTGCGGCCTGCAGTCTACGCGGCGCCACGACCACCGGCACCCCGGTGCTGCGGCGAATCAACAGGGGCTCGTCACCGCAGTCGTTCGCTGGCGTGTCGGGCTGCACCTGCAGGCAGTCTGAGCCGTGTCGACCGTAGCCACGTGACACCACCCCGGGGGTGTAGCCCGACGCACGCAGGTGCTCGATCAAGGCCATGACCAACGGTGTCTTACCGGCACCGCCAGCCACCACGTTACCTACCACTACGACCGGCACGGCCACGCCCCCGGTTTTCAGGCAACCCAGTCGGTACAGATGACGGCGCAGTGCGATCAGCCCGCCGTAGACGAGCGCTGCGGGCCAGAGTAGACACGCGCTCAGACCGCGTCGCAACCAGGTTCGCTGCAGCTCAGACTTCACTTGAGCCCCTCATTTCGCCCCAGTTTGCGTGGCAAAGCTTATCTGCGCCAGACCGCTGCGGCGGGCCGCTTCCATGACGGTCAAGACCGACTGGTGGGTGGCCTGAGCGTCGGCATGGATGATGACCACGGTATCCGGTTGGCCGACGCTGGCCTGTGTCATCGCCGCGCTCAGTGTGTCGACCCGCCGGTCAGGGACAGGCACCTTGTTGATGCTGTAGTGCCCGTCTTTGCTGATGGAAAGCGTCACTTCCCGCGCGCTCACGCGTAAGGGGTCTGCGCTGGCCTGTGGGAGTTGGATCTGCAGTGCGGCCAGCGGGCTCAAGGTGCTGGACATCATGACGAAGATCAGCACCACCAGCAGCACGTCGATGAAGGGAATTAGGTTGATTTCGGGCTCATCCCGTGAGCCTTTGCGAAAGTTCATGGGAATGTCCGCAGGCCGCGGCAGCCGGGTGCTGCGCTCACAGCGGCTTTCGCAAGGTATTGAGGTGCCGCACAAAGCGCTCCGAAGCCAGCTCCATGGTCAGCAGGTGGGCATCCACCCGCGAGCGAAAATGCCGCCAGAAAACCAGGGAAGGAATCGCCACAATCAGTCCAAAGGCCGTGTTGTAAAGCGCCATCGAAATGCCTTGTGCCAGTTGTGCGGGCTGACCGCCACCGGTTGGCGCGCCAGCCTGGCCTTGCACCCCGAAAATCTCGATCATGCCAATGACGGTGCCCAGCAGCCCGAGCAAAGGTGCGGCCGATGCAATAGTGGCCAGTGTCGACAGGTATTTTTCCAGCTGCTGCGCCGCTTCCCGACCGGCGCCTTCGAGGGTTGACCGCAGTTCAGTTTCGCTCAGGCGGGGGTTGCCGTGAATAGCGTGCAAGCCTGAAGCCAGCACCCGGCCCAGAACCGAGCCCCGTGCCAGCCTTGAAACGACTTCGATCGAGGGGATCTGAACCCTCGACAGTTCGATGGCTTCGTCTATCAGTCGGCGCGGCGCCACTTTGGCTGTCTGTAGGCTCAGCATTTTTTCGATCACCAGCGCCAGGGCCGCCACGGAGCAGGCGAGCAGTGGCCAGATGGGCCAGCCGGCAGCTTGTATGATCGTTAACAAAGTGAGTGTCCAGCGGGCAGATATGGCGCAATTATGGCTCACGCCTGCCAGGCCGGTCGCTTTGCCGGAGACCCCAGTGCCGTGCCCGGGGGAGCCTCTTGCCTCTTTCGTTCAGCGCGTTTGCCAGCGGTACACAGCAATTCACAACAACTCACAAAATCAGTGGATAACTTTGTGAATAACCATCTCCTTATCTTTTTTGAGCCCCGCCCGCCGGTGGCTTCTACAGAATGCCTGAAATTTCAGCGGTCTGCAGCGGGTCGTGGCGGGTTGCCAGCCTGCCCGGCGCTTTGGCATGGGTCCGCTCATGCCTGACACCGCCTCGTCGCGCACGCCGGCAGTGCGGGTCTGGCCGGTGGGCTCCTTGCTCCGGGCGATCGCCGACAGCCTGGAGGCGCGTTTTAACCCGGTCGCGGTGCAGGGCGAGATCAGCGGGTTTTCGAAGGCTGCCAGCGGACACTGCTATTTTTCCCTGAAGGACGATCAGGGACAGGTGCGCTGCGCCATGTTTCGGCGCGCAGCGATGCTGTTGGATTTTTCGCCTCGTGATGGTCAGTTGGTTGAACTGCGCGGCCGGCTCGGGGTCTACGAGCCCCGTGGCGAACTGCAGTTGGTGGTCGAGTCCTTGCGGCAGGCCGGTGAGGGCAATTGGTTCGAGCGTTTCGTCAGGCTCAAGGCGCGGCTGGAGTCCGAGGGCTTGTTTGACTCGGCGCGCAAGCGGCCTTTGCCTTTGATGCCTAGGGCCATCGGCGTCGTGACCTCCCTGGGCGCGGCTGCCTTGCACGATGTGCTCACCACCCTGCGGCGCCGTGCACCCCACATTCCGGTGTTTATCTACCCGGCCAGCGTGCAGGGCAGCCAGGCTGCGGCCGAGTTGCAGCAGGCGTTCAGACAGGCTTTCAAGCGCGCTGAGGTGGACGTGCTGCTGCTGGTGCGAGGAGGCGGTGCGATGGAGGACCTGTGGTCTTTCAATGATGAGCAACTCGCCCGTCTGATCGTCGAGTCGCCTATTCCCGTCGTTTGCGGTGTGGGTCATGAAACCGACTTCACGATTGCCGATTTTTGTGCAGACGTGCGGGCTCCAACGCCGACGGCGGCGGCAGAACTGTGCGCCCAACCTCAGGAGATTTGGCTCGGCGTGCTAGATGTGATGGCTGATCGGCTGTCAAACAGCGTCGAGCGCCGACTACAGCAGGACAGTCAGCGGCTCGACCGGGCTGCGGCACGTCTGGGCCAGCCTTCGCACCTGGTGACCCGGGAGCGCGCTGAGCTGGCCATGCAGGCCCAGCGCCTGCAGCATGCGGCGCAATCGAGCTTGCTGCGCAAAAACTCGGCGCTCGCGACGCTGCAGGCCAGTCTGCCAAGGCAAATGGCGCAGGATTTGAATCATCGGCGCGTGCGGCTCGAGCGCGCAAAAACCCGGCTGGAACTGCTCGATCCGCAGCTGGTGCTGCAACGTGGCTATGCCTGGCTGTCTGATCAGCAGGGTCATCCGGTCACCAGCGTTTCAATGACCACAATCGGCCAGGCCTTGCGCGCCACGCTGGCCGATGGTGAGCTCGATTTGAAGGTTACCGGCCGACCCTGAGTAATGTTTTTACAATGGGCTCGCATAATCCTTTCGCTTCTCAGCAATCCATTAACCAACCAAAAGAGGAACTTCATGGAACATACCCTGCCAGCACTGCCTTACCCGAGCGATGCTCTGGCGCCCCATTACAGCCAGGAGACATTTGAGTACCACCACGGCAAGCACCACAATGCCTATGTGGTCAACCTCAACAACTTGCAAAAAGGCACCGAATTTGAGGCCATGACGCTCGAAGAGATCATCAAGAAGTCAAGCGGCGGCATCTATAACAACTCGGCCCAGATCTGGAATCACACCTTTTTCTGGAACTGCATGAAGCCCGCTGGCGGCGGCGAGCCCAGCGGTGCTCTGGCCGCGGCCATTAATGCCAAATTTGGCTCCTACGCTGCCTTCAAGGAAGCCTTCGTAAAGTCGGCTGTTGGCAACTTCGGCTCTGGCTGGACCTGGCTGGTTAAAAAGCCGGATGGTTCGGTCGACAACGTCAACACCGGGCCGGCCGGCACGCCTTTGACCGGCGCAGACAAAGCCCTGCTGACAGTGGACGTCTGGGAACATGCTTATTACATCGA
>CAIMVC010000132.1 GCA_903844825.1 uncultured Burkholderiales bacterium
GCAGCACCCGCACCTGGACCTACACCATCACCAACACAGGCACCACCGACACGGGCAGCATCAGTGTGGTGGGCGACCTGGTGGCGGGCCTGAGCGATGCGACCGGCAACGCCGCCACCGGCAGCACGCCTGCGGCGACGGGCAGCTTCACCGTTGACACCACTGCGCCCACGTTGCATGCCAGCACTACACCCAGCACAGCCCTGTCGGGTCCGGTGGGCAGCGCAGGCAACAGCACAGGCGAGACCATCACGCTGACTATCACCTTCGATGGCAATGTGCAGGGCTTGACCAGTGGAGCCGAGAGCACCATTTTCACCGTGGGCGGCACAGGCGTGCCGGCCAATTGGGGAGGTACAGAATCAAGCCCAACCCGCACCCTGACCTACACCATCGGGGCCGGACAAAATGGCCAAGCCGCCATCAACGAGGCCAACCTCAAAACCGCCCTGATCGCCGGGATCACCGACGCCGCTGGCAACGCCTTCAGCTACACCGCCAACAGCGGCAACATCCCCAACATCGACAGCAGCCCGCTGCCGGTGATCGATGGCAGCGCCCCCACTGCGTCGCTGCAAGGCGCCATCATCGACCTGGGGACTACCGGTCAACTGATCCAGGGCAAGCTGCTCGCTGCGGGCAGCAAGTACTACTACTACCTGGATGCCAACAAAAACGGTTTGGCGGCTGATAACGTTGTTTATTCCGTGCTGGAGCAGTTCCTCAACTTTGCCAGCGACTTCACCAGCAGCCAATCGGCAGGCTCGGACATCACCAACACCTACCGCTATGGCACGGTCAATGGCGTGATGCTGGCCCTGCCCACCGTGGCGGAATTGAGCACGCTGCGCAACTCGCTGCCGCCCGCACTCATCAACTACGCGACTCCTGTGACCGGGTGGAGTTTGAACAATTATTTTGGCTCAGACCTGAGCAGCGCCAACAACCACTGGAACCTCAACTTCAATAACGGGTCTCAAACCGTTGCAGCGGACACGGCGGCCGGCAACGTGGTGCTGCAAGTCTTTGGCACGGCCTACACCACCGGGGCCTTCAGCAACACCTACCACAGCAGCGCCCTGATCGGGGTGCAAAGCACCGAAGCTGGTGTGGCCTATCTGGTGCGAAACGATGTGGCGGTGAGCACCGTGGCCAGCATCACCGGCGCCGATAACGACCGGTGGAACCAGGTGAACTTGAGTGCGGCCAACACCAATACCGCGTTGGCTTTGACCGGGCTCAGCGATGGCGCTTACACCCTCTACACCGCAGACGCGGCAGGCAACCTGAGCGCCGCAGTGGCCACCGCCATCACGGTGGACACCACTGCGCCCACCTTCACCAGCGCCACCACCGCCTCACTCGCTCAAAGTTCAGTGGCAACCACAGACGTCATTTACACCGCCCAGGCCACGGACACCAACAGCATCGCTTACACCATCTCCGGCACGGACAGCAGCTTGTTCAACATCAGCGCCAGCGGCGCAGTGACCTTCAAAAACACCCAATCAGTCAGCA
>CAIMVC010000133.1 GCA_903844825.1 uncultured Burkholderiales bacterium
CCCGCCGTGGCGCCGCCAATCTCAAACAAGGTGGCAGAACCGGAGTTCAGCGTCAGGTTGCCCGAGACGTTTTGCACGCCCGGCGAATAACCAGGGCTGAGCAAACCGTCGACCGTGAGGTCGCCGTACAGCATGCCGCTACCTTTGAGCGCAGCGTCGGCCGCGACCCACAGGTCGGCACCGGCATCTTGGGCTGTCAATTGAGCCAGGTCGTAGTTCTGACCGCTCAAGCGTTCGACACGCTCCAGGCTGGGTGGCAACCACTGCGGATCGGCCGAAGACTGCAGGTCGAGCTGCCAGTCTGACGCGGCACCCGCACCGGCATCTGAAGCGATCTCGCCAATGGACCAGGATGGGCCCTGCTCGCCACGGCCATCGAAAATAACCGAGAAGTCACCGGGCGCGCCTTGCGTCAGCCACTGGCCGTCGCCCGTGACAGAAAAACCCATGACAGGTGTGCCAGTCGTGGCATCGCCCGCATCCAGGACCAGACTCGCCTGCCCGACTTGCGGCAGGGCCAGCAAGGCCTCGGTCGCCATCGAGTTCTGCAAGCCAACGGCCACGCTGGGCACACTGGCCAACATACCCAGCATGGCCTCGGGTGAGGACATGGCGGTTTCGCCGTCGTCGAATTCGCCGGCTGCACTCAGCTTGTTTTGGAGTTCGCGCTCCTCAGGCAGGAACAGAGCCACCAGCGGTGAAAACACCGGGTCGGCCGAGAGCAACACACGCGGCTCCAGAGGCTCGACGCGAAAGGCGTCGCGCACCCGCGAGGCGCCTGCATGCAAGCGCGGCGCGTGCGCGGCAGGCCGCACAGGCGCGCGGCTACTGGCCCGAGCTTTTGCCCGGGCAGCCAACCATGCATGCATAGAGGAGCGCATTGAATCCGCGGCCAGTCAGTAGCGGTCAGGCCGCCTTGGGCATGGCCGCTTGACGCTCATCCTTGAGCGTCATCAGGCGCTCGATCTGAGCCAGCGACAGCAGGTGGGCGTACACGGCAGGCAGGTAGCGCTTGTCGCGCAGCTCCATGAAACCATCGACCGACAAGCCGTTCAGGCGCTCTTCGTTGATCACGTAGCAGCCGTTGATGTTTCGGACCTGGTCCGACTGGCGCACGCGCATGTTCAGCGGCGTCAGCATGTTGTGGGCCACCATGTACTTGCAGAACTCGCCGGTGAAGGCATCCATTTGCTGCAACTCGCCGAGGTAACGCTTGACGTTTTCCAGCGACTCTGCGGGCTCGCCCTGCTCATTGAAAAGAGCCTGGCCTTCGCTGTCGTTGAGCAGCTCGCTGCCTTCATCGATGCAGACCGTGAACTTGTCCTGATCGCCGGTGCTGGCCAGGGCAAATGGGTAGCGGCGGATGATGGCCGGCACATAAGAGGCCAGCCACTTTCCGTCGGCATCAACAAAGAGGTTCTCGCCAGCCACCAAGCCCATCAGGACCACGGGGCGAAAGCTGTCTTGCTCCTTGTCTTCGAGAAAAACCACCGGGTACAAGGACGCGGCGCGCGCGAACTCGTGGACCATGATGGAGGCGATGTGAAAGCCTGACGCAAAGCCAAAGCCCTGCACTTGTTTGATTTTTTTGCCTTCGTGGCGGGCTTTACTGACGGGGACCAATGATTTGTACACGACTGAAGTTCCTTTTGATGGATACCAATGAATGACTATTAAATTAGGAGATGATCTTCAAAGAAAAAGTAAGAAATAACTTTTAAAAAGTAACTAACGTTTTCAAGAAAAGTTCGCTGACTCCGTCATGACGCTCTTCGCCGCACAGCTGCCGAATTTCAAAATAGTCCCTAGTTCCGCCTGGCCGGGCTACGTAACAACGCGCAAAGACACCGGCCGACCTGGCAGAACGCCCACGCCCACACACAGAAGAGCTTGCGCGTATTGTGATGACTCTTCAGCTCAATATATGACGATTTTTGACAAATACACACATATAAATTTCATATGCAGCGAACTTGGTGCACATGGCTGGTACCCGAGCCGCGATGCGCGGCGAGCTTGAACGGCAAAAACACAGGCGGGGTGTACCGCCAAGGCGATCTGCAACCGGCCGGCAGTCCTCAGCCGGACCTGACGCGGACCGTTGCGAGGCAAATTGGTTTCGCGGGCGGCAGCGCCCTCAGAAGCCGACTTCCCGCACTAGCACCGCAAAAGCCTGCCGCAGATAGCGCCAGGCCGGCGCTTCCCAATTGGCGTTGACCGTCAGCTGTCCCCGCCAGGACTTGTCGCTCAGGGCCTCCGGCATTTGCTGCGGCGCCAGGCTGACGCGGTACACCGCACGCTCCGGGAGCCACTGACCATTTTTTTCCCGGGTCAATAAATGGCCCCCCAGGTTGGCGGCCAACTCCCCACGCGGCAGGACCCGACTGGCGTCACGGTCAATGGTTTCCACCTTCAGGCGCAGGACCGTCGCCATGGCGCTGTCGGTCACAAAGACAGCGGAGTCCCCCACCTTGATGCGCTGCACGGACTCTTCGTCGAGCCAGGTTTCGACCAGCCAGCGGCCGTCTTCGCGCACCAGCAGGCCCAGCTTTTCCTTGCGCGACACCCACTGCCCCACATGCAAGTCCGGGTCCAGGTCCCGCAAACGACCCGCAAACGGCGCACGCGGCGCGAACTGAAGCTGCTCGGCCTCGAGACCGGCCAACTCGGCCCGGACGGTGGACAAGCTGTCCTGGTTCACCAGCAAACGCTTGCGGGAATCGTCATCCAGGCCCGACGACGCGGCCTGCCAGCGCTGCTGCTCCAGGCGCGCCTGCAGCGCCGCCCGACGCGTCACCAGATCGGGCACATGCAACTCGGTGATCACCGCGCCTTCTGGCACACGCTGACCCTCGGCAAACGGCAGCTTCTCAATCCGCGCCCCCGCGGCGATGAAGACCGGCCAGATCTCAGCCGGCCGCAGCACGGCACTGGCCGTCACGCGGCCCGGCCAGGGCACCAGACACAACAGGACCAAGCCCAGCAGCACCGCAGCAGTGACACGGCTGCGCGGCCGCGCAGCGATCTGCGACCGGCGCTGCTGCCAGACTTTGAGTTCGCTGCGAATCGGCGACCAGATGAACCAGACCATTTCGACCCCAAACAAAAAAATGCCAAGCAACTTGAAAAAATAAAAATACACCAGCAAAGCGATGCCCAAAAACAGCACCAGACGGTAAAGCCAGGTGGCCCAGGCAAAGGCGATGAGCGCGCGTGCTTGCGCCGGCCTGAAGTGCTCCGGCGGCGTATCGCCCAACGCAAACAGCCACTCCCGCAGTTTCCAGCGGGCCAGCGCAAAACTGCGGCCATGCAAATTGGGCATGTCCAATGCGTCGGACAAAATGAAATACCCATCAAAACGCATGAACGGGCTGGCGTTGATCGCCAAGGTCGCGATCCAACTGGTGGTGGCCAACACAAAGGCCGCAGAGCGCAGCGCGCCTTCTGGCAAAAGCGCCCAGGCCAGCGTGGCCCAGGCGGCCACGACCAGCTCGGTCGCAATCCCGGCAGACGCCACCTTGAGCCGTTGCAGGCGACTGGTCAGGCGCCAGGTTTCATTGGTATCTGTATAGGCCACCGGCCACATCACCAAAAAGGCAATGCCCATGGTCGGCACGCGGCAACCAAAATGCTTGGCCATGAAGGCATGGCCCAACTCATGCAACAACTTGACCGCGAACAAGGCCAGCCCATAAGAGACAAGACCCTCCCAATTGAACGTGTCAGCCAAGGTGGCGCTGAACACATCCCAGTTGCGCACCACGTGGCTGAGCCCAAACAACAGGGCCAGAGCGGTCATCAGGGCAAAGACCCGCGTCAAAAACAAGCGGGCCAGCGGCAGCCAGCGCCCCAGCCAGGCGTCGGGTTTGACCAGTGGAATCCGGAAAAATAAATAGTGGTGCAGCAGCCACTTGAGCGCGCTGCCCTGTATCAGCGCCAGGCGCTCGGCCATCTGGCGCGCCGACTGCGCCCCGGCGGGCTGGACCAGCTGGTGGGCCGTCAAAAACTCGAGCACGGCCTGCACGTCATCGGGGCCCATGTGCAGGGTGGTCGACGCTGAAATATCGCCGGCCATCTCGGCGAGGTCACCCAAGTGCCAGCGCTGCAGCACCTCAAAGGTCGGCCAGTCGATGCGAAAAAACAAGTTGCGCACCGGGTCGTGCAAAGTCCAGCTGGGCTGGCCATCGGGCAAAGCGGGGCCAGTCAGGAGGTCCAGCTCTTCACGCAAACGCGGCAGCGCCATGGCCTTACAGCCCCAGGTAGGCGCGCGCGGTCGCCAGGGGCCGGCGCATCATCCAGTAGCCCAGCGGCACCCAGTCTCCCTCCAGCTTGCCCGTGCCTTTGAGCCCGACCCGGTGCGCTGTCTTTTGGTCAAGCGTAGCCCGTGCCCGGTAGGCGTAATGGCCGTCCGGGCGCTGCACGGCGTCGTGCGCCAGGTAGCGAAGCCGAGCCGTGATCGGCGCCATCGGGCTGGCATTGAGGTACAGGCTGACGGGTGCGCCAGGCGCCAGCTCAATCGCATCGGCCAGCGGCAGCCAGATCTCTACCTCGGTGTCGTCCAGCACCGCCAGGCGCATGATGCGCTCGCCCACCGACACTGGCCGGCCAATCCATTCAGCCGGGTCATCCATCAGCACCACGCCCGCCTGAGGCGCCAGCACCCGCGCACGCTGGAGCTGCCCCGACAAAAAGTCGACTTCAGCTCGCTTTTCGTCGGCTTTACCCATCATGGAGGCCAGTTGTGCCTTGGCCTTGACATCGCTCAGAGCCATCTGGGAGGTCTGGCGGTAATCGGTGCGCAGGGTTGCCAGCGCTTGCTGGGCCACCTGCAAGCGGCTTTGAATCAGTGCCTCATCAAAACCAAACAGGGGCTGGTCCTTTTTCACGGTCTGGTTGGGCTGCACATGAAACACGTCAATCACACCATCGAGCGGTGCCCGAATCACCACCGGGTGCGCCGGCACCAGCTCGCCAGGCGCCAGCACCGTCAGGCGCACCGGGCAACACAGCGCCGCCAGCACCACGAGGGTCAAAAGCCAGCCGGGGCGCTTCCACCAGGCGCGCTTGCCAGACGGGCGCCAACCTAGCCAGGAGCGCAGACGCGGCTGCCGCCGGGCATCAAAAGCGTGCCACCAGACCTTGGACCACTCCACCAGCAGCTGCAACTCAGCATCGGCCCAGGGCTCATCCCGCACCAAGATGCAGGCGCCCTGCCCGTCCCGACCCAGCCAAAGCGCATGTTCTGGCCACCAGGAGGCCCAGTCGGCAGCCAGTTCGTCGGGCAGATCGGCCGACGTCACCGGCCTGGCGATCACGCCTGGGACGCCGGTGCCGCCGACCTCAGTGATTTGACTTTGTTGCGAGGCCAGATGCCGACACACCGACGACAGCCACTGCACATAAGGCGCATTGGCCTCTATCTGCACCACCCCCGAGAGCGTGTGGACACCGCCATCAGCCAGCCACAGCGCCGCCTGTCGGTAGCGCACCAGGTCATGGCTGTCGTTGACCAGCAAAAACCCCAGCTCCCGGTCGCTGCCTGCCTCGCGCGCACGCCGACCCAACTCCCACAACACATCAAGAAAACTGGCCGACGCTGACGCGCCAGGCTCGCTAAGGCTATTGATCTCTAAACCGGTGGTCATCCATGAGGTACTCGTTGTGCCACCTCACGCTGCACCACCTCACGGGGCTTGACCAACTTATCCGCACGGATACTGTCGGTCAGCGGCAAGGTGCGCTTGCTGGCCAGACGAATTTTTTCGGTCAGGCTCAGCCGGCTCTGAGGCTTGGCGGTTGAAGGCTCGTCGCCTACAAAAATCCGGAAGATCGAAGTGGCCTCGCCAGCTGCGTCATCCGTGGCTTTTACTTTAACCTCTAGCTTACCCTTGAAATCGGCCGGCACCTGAAGTTCAAAGTTACCCGTGGCCGGATCAAAGCGCACCCACTCCGGCAACTTGGAGTCGTCCGCCATCTTGGCCTCGAGCTTGATCACCGCATCCCGCTTGGAATGAATGAAAGCATCGGCCGGCATGCTGATCTTGGTCGATGCCGCGGCACCCACAAACTGGTCACCCACACCCTTGAAAAGCGACAGTCCGGGCGCCGCCGACTCACTCACCACAACACGGAAACCCGAGTTGCTGGTCAAGATGTCACCAATCGTTCGTGACCCCTCCACCACCGGTGTGATGGTCGCCCGTGCAGCGATGGCCGAATCAAACGGCGGCGGCGACAGACGGGGCGACTCGGTCAGCACTGGCGCGGTCTGCGCCTCAACGACAACCGTCTCGGCCCGAGCCGGGGCCTGCACCGGCTTGGGTCGGTCATCGTCCTTGATCGCGGTGCTGTCTTCCGAGCCGTCGTCCTTGTAAATGACCCCCGAGCCATCGTCAACAATGGTCCCGGTTCCTCCAAAGCTCGCGCCACCCGTGTTGGTGACCACCAGCTTGAACGACTCGGGGCCTTCAAGCGCGAAATCCTGCTTGATGGGCGTTCGCACCAGCAGCGGATCGCCCGCCCCATTGAACACCGCCAAACCGCCCGGCGCGTAAGGCCTCCAGGTCAGCCCGTTGTCGTTTGAATACTCCAGCGCAGCACCATAGTCGGCTGACGTGGCGGAAACATCCTCCAGGACCAAGTTAAGCAACTGCCCGGGATGTCCGAGGACGGTAAATACGGCGTAAGGCGAGCCCTCGTTGACGGTGATGCTGTTGACGCTCAGAGGCCGGTCGTCGTCCGGAACGCCGGGGGAGGCGCCGAGCAGGCTGTCATCCAGACCCGAAAAGATCTGACCCTGGCCGCGGTCATTGATGGTCGCCGTGCCGGTGCCCGAACTGCCGCCCGTGTTCGTCGCCACCAGGTCAAAACTGTGGTCACCTTCATGCAGGCTGTCGTTGATGATGGCCGTGCGCACCCGCAGCGAGGTCTCGCCTGCCGGAACCTGCACAAAACTGTTGGCGGTGTAAGGCACCCAGCTCAAGCCATTCCAGTAGTCGATGCGCGGACCATAGTCCTGCGAGCCATCCCGCGCAGGTGTGACACCCGCGGCCAGCGTAGCCGTACCGTCGGTCAGCGCAAGCGCCACCCATTGACCGGGCGCGGCTGTGACAAAGAAGATCGCATAAGGCGAGCCCTCGTTGACTGTGAAACTGTTGACTGTCAATGGCCGGTCATCGTCGCGAACCGCTGCCGTGTCGTCGGTGCCGTCATTCTTGAAGATCGTGCCCGTGCCGTCGTCCTTGATCGTGCCTACGCCTCCGGTGCTGACCGTGCCGCCCGTGTTGCTCGCCACCAGCTTGAAGGTCTCGTTGTTGTCGCTCAGGCTGTCGTTGATGATCGCCGTGCGCACCAGCAGCTTGCCGCCGGTGTTCAGGGCCACGTTGCCGCTGGTGTAGGCCGTCCAGGTGGTGCCGCCGTCGCTGGAGTAGCTCAGGCCGCTGCCGGTAGCGGCGCTGTAGTCCGTGCCACCGGCCGTGGCCGGGCTGCTTGCGCCCAGAGCCAACGCCAGGCTGGTCAGCTGGTTGGCTGCGCCGGTGATTTCGAACACGCCGTAAGGCGAGGCTTCGTTGACGCTGATGCTGTTCACGCTCAGTGCGCGGTCATCGTCGAGACCTGTCGCAACAGACGTCGGACTGCCTGTCGTGATCGTGCCGCTGTACTTACTGCCCGTGCCGTCGTCGATGATGGTGGCCGTGTCATCGTCTGTGGCGCCAGCACCCGTGCTGATCGTCGCCGTCAGCGTGAACGTCTCCGCGCCTTCATAGGTC
>CAIMVC010000134.1 GCA_903844825.1 uncultured Burkholderiales bacterium
CAGTGCGATTTTTGGCGAATACCCGGCCCTGCTCAAAGACCACGACCTGCTGCACCTGATCACGGACACCATCCGGCTGCTGGTGGTCTCCTCCAGCAACCTCAGCGCTTACGCCGTTGAAGAGGTGATGGAGCAATCCATCAAGACCCACCACCACGGCGCGCTCAAACCCGCTGAAGCGCTGGCGTCCATGGCCGGCGCCCTGCCCGCCTTGGGTATTGTGGCTTGCGTGCTGGGTGTGGTGAAGACCATGGGCGCGATTGACCAGCCGCCGGCAATTTTGGGCGCCCTGATCGGCGGCGCGCTGGTGGGTACCTTTTTGGGTGTGTTCTTCGCCTACGGGCTAATCGAGCCCATGGCCGGCCGGCTCAAGCAAATCATTGACGACGAAGGCGAGATCTACAAGGTCGTCAAGCAGATCATCATCGGCACCATGCACGGCCACCCGATGCCTTTGATCATCGAAGCAGCGCGCGTGGGCATCAGCCACCACAACCAGCCCAGCTTTGCCGAAGTCTTTGACGGCCTGCGCGGTAAATAAACATGGCTCAAGCCGCCACCGCTGTACCGCCTGCGGCAGCTGCCGCCCCGGCACCGGCCGCAGCCGAAAGCAAAGAGACCGTCACCGCACCAGCAGCCGCTGAGCCGGCGGCTGCCGAAGCGCCAGCAGCGCCCACCGCCGCCGCCACCGACGCGCCCGCTGAAGCCGCGCCGCTGGCGCCGGTGATCGTCATCAAGAAGGTGATGGACGACGGCCATGGCGGCGCTCACGGCGGCGCCTGGAAGATCGCCCTGGCCGACATGATGACGGCCATGATGGCCTTCTTTTTGCTCATGTGGCTGCTCGGCTCCACCAGCGAGAACCAGCGCAAAAGCATTGCCGACTACTTCAAACCCACCACCCACAGCGCCATCACCATGGGCAAGCTGGCCGGCTCTAACGGCATCCTGGGGGGGCGGTCCATTGTCGACCCCGACGGTTTTCCGTTCTCGGCCAAGCAAACCGCGGCGATGGAGCGGCTGACGCCCAAGTCCGAAGGCGGTCCGACCGAAAACGACCCCTCGCCCAACGCCGAGGAACGCTCCGATCCGTCCAATCCCGACAAGTTGAGCGAAGAGCAAAAAAAGAAAATCGCCGAGGCCACCGACAAGTCCAACTTCGACAAGCTCGAAAAGGAAATGCGCGAAAAAATCGAGCAAAACCCGAAGCTTCAAAACCTCAAGGAACAAGTCAAGTTTGTCCGCGAGAAAGAGGGCCTGCGCATCGAGATCATCGACAAGGCCGACTTCGCCATGTTTGGCCTGGGCACCACCCGGCTGCTGCCGCGCGCTCAGGCCCTGCTCGACGAAGTGGCCAAGTCGCTCGACGCCATGCCCAACAAACTGGCCGTGCGCGGCCACACCGACAGCGTCGCCTTTGCCAACCCGGACGACCGCAACAACTGGTCGCTGTCGGCTGAGCGCGCCGAAGCCACGCGGCAGATGATCGAAAAGCGCGGCGTCAAACCCTCCCGCTTTGCGCGCATCGAAGGCGTGGCCGACACCGCGCCCTACAACCCCAACGATCCGCTGGACCCCCGCAATCGACGCATCAGCATCACGGTTCTGTACCGGGACGGCAACTAACGGCCCACCCGCAGTCCTTATGCGCGTGCTGCACGCTGCCTCCCCCAACCCAAGGAAAACCGCCATGAAAAAAATCACCCTCCTGGCACTGGCTTGCACGCTAGCCACCGCCGCCGCCGCCCAAAGCTGGCCTGACAAGTCCGTACGCGTGGTGGTGCCCGCACCGGCGGGCAGCTCGCTAGACGTCATCGTGCGCCTGCTCGGCGACAAGCTCAAGGACCGCTGGAAGCAATCGGTTGTCGTCGACAACAAGGCTGGTGCTGGCGGCATGATCGGCATGGACATGGTGGCCAAGGCGCCACCCGACGGGTATACGCTGGGCATCGGCTTTAACGGGCCCATCGCTTTTGGCCCGCACATGTACAAAAAGATGCCCTATTCGCCGTCCAAAGACCTGATGCCCGTGGTGCTCACGACCTCGCAGCCCAACGTGCTGGCGGTGCAAGCGAGCAACCCGGCCAACACCCTGCCCGAGTTCGTGGCCTGGGCTAAAAAGCAGGGCAACAAGCTGAGCTACGGCTCGGTCGGCAACGGCAGTTCCTCGCACCTGACCATGGAACTTTTCAAGAGCGTGACCGGCATCGAAGCGGTACACGTGCCCTACAACGGCTCGCCACCGGCCAGCAACTCGCTGGCCGCTGGTGACACCCAGGCCTTGTTCACGGTGGCGCCCGCCCTGCTGCCGCTGGTTCAGGCCGGGCGCGTCAAGTTCATTGCCACCACCAGCGCTAAACGGGTCGATCTGATGAAAGACCTGGGCACCGTCGCCGAGGCCGGCTACCCAGGTTTTGACGCAGTGGCCTGGAACGGACTTTTTACCGCCACCGGCACGCCAGCGGCCGTGGTCGAGCGCATCAATGCCGACGTCAATGCCGTCCTTAAAGACCCCGCCGTGCGTGAAGCCTTTGCCAAGCAGGGGCTGATCATCGGCGGCGGCAGCGCGGCCGACTTCAAGGCCTTCATCGACAGCGAAAGCCAGGTCTGGGGCGCCACCATCAAACGGGTCGGCATCAGTATTGACTGAGCCTGAACACAGCAGGAGACGGGAGGTCAAGGCGGTTCCCGGCAGTGGGTCGTTGATACCCGCATGAAATGCCAGACCCATCATGGCGTTGCGCGCACCACGCGCAGCACGGGAATCACGGGCATCAGCGCCGGCCGTGCCCAACTGCCGGATTCCAGTTGACACGGCTGGCTAGCCAAACCCCATGAAACGCCACGTTGCCGCCACCCTGCTGGTGCTGACCACGCTCGGCGTGATCGACGCCCACGTGGATATTGAAGCCCAGGACGGCCGCTACTTTGGCGTCTGGCAAGGGAAAAAACACGACGTGATTGGCTGGTTGGCCGATCGCAGCAACCAGCTCTGGCGCAATTGCAGCAAGGTCCAGCAACTCGGCAGCGCCGGCCCGACAGCCGCGCAGGTCCTGACCCTCATAGCCGACCACAGCCCGCCCGACTCGCGCCATGCCAGCCTTGTCAGCTTGCAGCAGCAAGGCAACTGGCTGGTCGCAGAGCTGACCTTTGCGCGGCTCAACCCCGCAGTGGTCGTGCTCGAGGCTGGGCCTGCAGGCTGGCGCTTACCCGAGCGCGCGGTCTGGAGTGGCAGCACCGCCCCCTGGTGGCCCGGGCCACGTATCCGCAACCACTTGCAGTTGCAAGTGCCGCAGGTGCCTGCGGCATTGCTGGCCTGCTACGAGCCAAGCACCCCTGGGCTTGACTGAAAAATCGCCTGGGGCGTGCGTGCTTGTCACCTGAGCCCAAGCTGACAGCGCGAGCCATCTACCGATAGCACCCAAGGTCTTAAGGCGCTAACGGCGCTGACGGCGCTGACGGCGCTGAAGGCGCTGACGGCTCTAACGGCGCTGACGGCGATTGAGTTTTTAGGGCGTTTAAAGCGTCTGAACAGTTTGACTGCTCAGGCCTCAAACAGGGCGCGGGCGATCATCATGCGCTGAATTTCGGACGAGCCTTCCCCAACGCGGTAGTGCCTTACATCGCGGTAAAAGCGCTCAACAGGCACGCCACGGATCAAGCCCGAACCGCCAAAGATCTGCACCACCCGGTCAGCCACGCGACCGACCATCTCCGAGCAAAACAACTTGACCATGCTCGGCCCCGAGCCGACGTCCTCGCCTGCGTCAAGGCGACGCATGACTTCGTAGGCCATGGTGCGGGCGTGCGCCAACTCGGTGGCGCTGTCGGCCAGCATCCATTGAATCGACTGGCGCTGCGACAAGGGCTGGCCAAAGGTCACGCGGTCCTTGGCGTATTGCACGCCCAACTCGATCAGGCGGTCGGCCACGCCGATACAGGCCGCAGACACCCCCATGCGCCCGCTGGTGAGCGAACCCATGGCAATCGCAAAGCCCTGCCCGAGCTGCCCCAGCACCGCCTCATCGGGCACGAAGCAGGCGTCAAAGCGCACTTCCCCCAGCTCAATCGGGTCCGAGCCGATGGTCTTGTCGACCCGGTCCACCGACATGCCCGGCATGCCCTTGTCCACCAGAAAAGCCGTGATGCCGCCGCGCGCGCGCAACGCGGGGTCGGTCACGGCCAGCACCATCAGCACCTGCGCCCGGTGCGCCGCGCTGATGTAATGCTTCAGGCCATCGATCTTCCAGCCGCCGGCCACCTTGACGGCCCGGGTGCTCAGTGCCGCCGCGTCCGAGCCGGCATCGGGCTCGGTCAGGGCAAAACTGGCCAGCCACTCGCCGCTGGCCAGTTGCGCCAGGTACTTGCGCTTTTGCGCATCCGTGCCGTGGCGCTCAATCGCAATCGGCGTCAAGCCACTGGTGGTGTCGAGCATCAGGGTGTAGGCGCGGTGGGAGCGGGCGACTTCTTCCATCACCAGGCAATAAGTCGACAGGTCAAGACCACCGCCGCCCCACTCAGGCGACAAACGCATGCCCAGATAGCCCTGCTCGCGCAGACGCGCCATGGCCTGCGGCGCAACCACGCCCGTGGCGTCAATCTGGCGACTCAGGGGTTCTAGTTGGTCGGTCACGAACCGACGCAGCAAGGGACGCATTTCGGCCAATTCAGCCGTGCAATTGATATTCATGAAGTGAGCTCTGACCCGGGGGCCTTGGACAACAGCCGAAGCAGTTCGGCCTTCAAAATCTTTCCGGACGAGTTGAGCTTGAACTCCTCGACGAAAAGCACATGTTTGGGAACTTTGTAGGACGACAACTGGGTCCTGCAATAAGCCAGCAAATCAGCTGTCGCCAGCGCGGACTTCAAGCGAACAAAGGCGCACACCTCCTCGCCAAACTCGGTCGATGGCACGCCCACGACAGCCGCTTCAGCAACCTGGGGGTGATTCATCAAAGCAGTCTCAATTTCAAGCGGGTAGATATTGACACCGCCTCGAATGATCATGTCCTTGGAACGACCGCGCAGAAAAAGGTAGCCCTCATCGTTTAACTCGCCCAGGTCGCCCGGGTAAAACCAGCCGTCGACAAAGGCTTCCTGGCTGCTCAGCGGGTCATTGAAAAAACCGCTGGCCACCGTTGGCCCCCGGTAGCGGATCTGACCGACCGTGCCCGCCGGCACCAACTGGTGCCCGGCATCGACCACCTGCACCTGCACGCCAAACACAGGCCGTCCCACCGAAGCGCCAAAGGCCTGCTGGTCTTCGGCTGACAACACCGTCACGCCACCCCCTTCGGTCGAGCTGTAGTACTCGATGAAGTTCGGGCAAATCTGCTGCCTGATCAAAACCCGCTCCTCGGCCGTCAAAGGCGAGCCCGATGAAATCAAGGTGTTGAGCCGGGCAAAAGGCGCCGTGACCTCGGGCGGCGCCTGCAGCAAGCGACGAATCAGGGTCGGCACCAAAAAGCTGATGCTCACACCCGTGCGGGCGATCTCCGAGGCCAGCGACTGCGGTGTGTGCGGCGGCGCAAACAAGACCACCGTCGCGCCCACATACAGACCCGAAGTTGAAAATGCCCGCCCGCCGCCAAAGTAAAGCGGCGTGGCATTGAGATAGGTCTCGCGGCTGCCGAAGCCCAGGTCGGCGTAATGCGTGAAAAACCGGCTCATGAACTGCGCATGCGTGAGCATCGGTCCTTTGGGTCGGCCCGTGGTCCCCGAGGACAGCGACAGGCAAAAGCCGCGGTCACCGTCGGCTCGCTGCGTCAGCGGCGGTGCAGCTTGAACCTGTGCGAGCCAGGCCTCATCGGCCGCAATGCAGCGGCTGCCGGCAAAAGCCTCACCCGGCTCCACCAGCACCAAGGCGGCGCCAAAGTGCGTGGCCACCCGCTCCTTTTCTACGGCGAGCCAGCGGCAGTCCACCGGCAGGATCACCGCACCGGCACGGGCCACGGCAAACAGCAAGACCAGATGTTCAGGCGTGTCCTTGAGCGCCACGCCAATCACATCGCCGTCGCACACACCGAGTTGGCGCAAGGCGCTGGCGCGCTGCTCGACCATGTCGTCGAGCTGGCGGTAATTGATCTGGGTCTGGCCAAACACAATGGCCGTTTTGGTCGGCCTTTGCTGCGCGTGCACGGCGAGCTGATCGGCGATATTGGGAACACGCGAAGCCGGACCAGCCGGCACGGTCACACTCATGCCGACAGACCGTAGATGCGCATGGCATTGGAGCGCAGCAACTTTTCCTTGGGCACCGGCCGCAGACCCAGGTTTTCAACCTCGTCGCGGGCGCGCTTGAAATCAAGGATCGGGAAATCGGTGCCAAAAATCACCTTGTCCTGGCCAAAGGTGTTGATGTACTTCACAAAGGCTTCCGGCCAGAACTTGGGGCTGTGTGCGTCGGTGCCGATGTAGACATTGGGGTGCTTCCAGGCCATGGCAATCATCTCTTCCGTCCAGGGTATGCCCACGTGGATGCCCACAATGACCAGCTCAGGAAAGTCGCAGGCCACCGCATCTAAAGAGATCGGCCGGCCGACGCTGCGCAGCGGGTGCGAAGGCTCGTACACCATCGACTGCCCGACCTGCAACTGAACCGGGACGCCGAGCTCAACACACTTGGCATAAAAGGGATACCAGCGCGCATGGTCTGGCGCCAGTTCAAACCAGTGCGGATAAAAATGCGCGCCAATAAAGCCGTAGTCACGCACGGCTTTTTCGAGCTGACGAACACCGTCCATGCCCTCGGTGGCGTCCAGGCCCGCCAGGCCCATGAAGCGATCCGGGTATTGGTTGATGGCTTCGGCCACCGCCTCATAAGAGACGTGGTAGCTCGCCTTGTGCAGCAAGGGGCCGACCTTGGCC
>CAIMVC010000135.1 GCA_903844825.1 uncultured Burkholderiales bacterium
AACTGGAGTCCGCCACGCGGTCCTGGCTGGCACGCGAGAGCTTGCGCACGCGCCGGCCAAACCAGACGCTGGGCAGCACGATCAGCACCAGCACGCCAAAGACCTGAATCATCACGTAAGGGTTGGTCCAGACCAGCACGGCGAGAGCGCCCACCCCCATCACGGCGTTGCGTAAACCCATGCTCAGCGACGAGCCGACGACGGTTTGCACCAGCGTGGTGTCGGTGGTCAGCCGCGACAGTACCTCGCCCGTCTGCGTGGTCTCAAAAAATTCCGGGCTTTGGCGCATCACATGGCCGTACACCGCGTTGCGCAAGTCGGCGGTCACCCGCTCGCCCAGCCAGCTCACCAGATAAAAGCGACCCGCCGAGAACAGCCCCAGCGCTACGGCGACGGCAAAGAGTTCAAAAAAGTGTGTCCGCAGCTGCATCATTTGCGATCCGCGGTCCGCCGCGCTGGCGCCGACACTGACCAGGCCGCCATCAATCAAGCTGCGCAGCGCCAGCGGAAACAGCAGCGTGGCCATGGCCGCCAGCAACAGGAACAAGCCGGCCAGCGCAATGCGGCCGCGGTAAGGACGCAAAAAGGGCAGCAGGCCGGAGAGAGAGCGGGGCGCGCCCCTGGGCGCATCGGAGGGAGAAGGTTTGGCCATGGCGGGAGTTTAGTCGCCACCCGGGCCGCAGCCCGCCGCCCTGCCGCGCCTCAGTAATGCGGTGGCAGGTCTTCGCGCGCCCGGTTCAGCGCGCTGCTACCCGTACTTTCGGCTGCGGGGGATGCCTCGCGCAGGCGTTGAACTTCCTGGGTCAGCAAGTCGATTTGCTGCTGCTGGCGAACCACCACCAGGTTCAGTTCATCGAGCAGGTCCTCGGCAAAGCTGGCTTTGATTTCGAGCTCGGTCAGGCGGTGATCCATGCGGTCGGCGGAGGGTGTGAGCGTGCTGCGGTCCATGCGGGTATTGGAACGCATCTTGAGCCCGAACCTGCAGGCCTGGGGCTTGAGTACGCCATTGCCCAATGAATTGTTTGCCTGACCAAACGTTTGGTAGCTAATATTTGCCTAGGCATATAATTCGCTCATGAGCCAGATCAGCGATCCATCTTCATCGTCGGCCGGATCTGCACAGCTCACTGGCGCGCTGGCAGATTCGCTGACCTGTCCCCTGGTCGAGTTCTACAGCGCCGAAACCTACAGGCCCGACGACAGCGTGGCTTATTTGATGCGCCGCATCTTGTCGCTGATCGCGCTGGCCGTCGAGCGCGAGCTGGCCTGCACGGGCCTGACCAACGCGCAGTGGGTGCCTTTGCTCAAGTTGCACATGGGCAAGGCGTCCACCGTGGCCGAGCTGGCGCGAGAGTGCGATCTCGACGCCGGCTCCATGACACGTCTGCTCGACCGCCTAGAGGCCAAGGGCCTTTGCCTGCGCGAGCGCTCCTTGCAGGACAGGCGGGTGGTCAATCTGGTGCTGACCGACACCGGCCGTAGCGCCGCCGAGCGCATTCCCGCCATCCTCAGTCGCGTGCAAAACGCCCACCTCGCCGGATTTTCGATGCAGGAGTGGGCGTTACTCAAGACCATGCTCACGCGAATTCTGGCCAATGCCAAGCCCTTGCAGGCGGCGAACGAAAAAAAATGAAACTTCTTGCCGATCACCCCGTGTGCCCAACCCGCTTGGCGACCCGCCGCCTTATCCCACCTGCGCGGGCCACCGTGTTTTCGCGGATTGGCGGCCGGGTTGCCAGCGTCGGGCGCACTGTGTTGCTCGGCGCCCTGGCTGTCGCCCTGGCAGGATGCGCCGACCCATCGGGAATTCAGACGCTGGCCCGCCTGCGCCAGGCCACTGACCTGGGTCTGGGCAGCGCCGCGGCTCAACAACACGTCGCGGAGCAGAGGGTCGCGGCCTCCTGGTGGCTTGATTTCGGCGATGAGCAGCTCAACACTCTGATGGCGCAGGCCCTGGCCGACAGCCCCAGCCTCAGGTTGGCTGAGTCGAGGCTGGCGCGTGCCCAGGCCGCGCTGGAGGTGGCCGACGCGGGACGTTTGCCGCAGGTCAACGGCCAGATCGACCTGACACGCCAGCGCTACACGGCCCAGGGTCTGGTGCCCCCCCCGCTGGCAGGCTCGATTCGTGAGAATGGAACCGCGCAGTTCAGTGGCAGTTGGGAAATTGATTTTTTTGGCCGTTACCGTTCGGCCCTGGATGCGGCGCTGGGTGCCGGTCAGGCCGCCGAGGCGGACGTGCAGGCGGCCCGCGTGCTGCTGGCCAGCAGCGTGGCCCGCAGCTACTTTCAGTGGGTCCGGCTGGTTGAACAGGCGGCTTTGGCACGGCGCACGCTGGCGCAGCGCAGTGAAGTCCTGGCCCTGGTTCAGGCGCGCGTCAACGCGGGACTGGACAGCCGCCTGGAGTTGCGCCAAAGCCAGGCCGGATTGCCGCAGGCCCGGCTTGCGCTCGAAACGATTGAGGAGCAGGTGATGCTCGCCCGACACGCCCTGGCTGCGCTCACGGGCCGGCCGTTGGCGCTTGAGGGTAGCCAGCCGGCGCCTTTGAGCCGCATTCGCCAGTTGCCCCTGGCCAGCGTGATCCCGGCGGATTTGCTCGGTCTGAGGCCTGACATTGCAGCAGCCCGGTGGCGCGTTCAAGCCGCTTCCAGCGATGTACAAAATGCGCGCGCTCAGTTTTATCCCAACATCAACCTGGTCGGTTTTGCGGGTTTTTCGAGCATCGGTTTTTCCCGCCTGAGCGATTCGGCCAGCCAGCAGTGGGGCGTGGGGCCGGCCTTGCGCCTGCCGATTTTTGATGCGGGTCGTCTGCGTGCGAATTTGCGCGTGAAGGCGGCCGACCATGACGCGGCGGTTGAAAGCTACAACGCCGCCGTGACCGACGCCGTGCGCGAAGTCGCCGACCAAGCCGCATCCAGTCATGCCATTGCCCGCCAGCAGGCCGAGCAGCGTCAGGCCCAGGAAGCGGCCGAGGACAGCTATGAGATTGCCTTGCAGCGCTACCGGGGCGGGCTGGGCAACTACCTGTCCGTGCTGGCCAGCGAAACCGCCGTGCTCGAGCAGCGCCGCGCTGGTATTGAGCTGGCCGCCCGCGTGCTGGACGGGCAGGTCGCGCTGGTGCGTGCACTCGGTGGGTCTTATGTGGCGCCAGTACCGCAGGCGCCTGTCGCCGCGCTTTTGCCTCACTAGCACGCACGCCGGCGCTGCTGTTCCAGCCAGCTGCTTGTGGCCCCGTTTTTTTCGTTTTTCTCGTTTCCTTTCAAGAGTTTCAAGCCCATGACTGCACCTTCATCTGCTCCAGGCACGCCCGACACGCACGCCCACGCCCGGCCTTCCAGCGGAGCCGCTCGGACCCGAAAAAAAGCGCTGACAGCGCTGGCCGCCGTGGTGGTGTTGTGCGGGCTGGGTTGGGCGGTCTACAGCCATCTGGTGTCTGCGCGTCATGAGTCGACCGACAACGCCTACGTGCAAGGCCAGGTGATTCAGATCACCCCGCAAATGGCGGGCACCGTCATCAACGTGCTGGCCGACGACAGCGACTACGTCAAGGCGGGCCAGCCGCTGGTACAGCTGGACCCAGCAGACGTTCGCCTGGCCCTTGAGCAGGCCCAGGCCAACCTGGCCCAGACCGTGCGCCAGGTGCGTACGCTGTATGTCAACAACGGCGCGCTGGCAGCGCAAATCGCGTTGCGCGAAGCCGAGGTGCTGCGCACGCAGGGCGATCTCGCCCGTGCCAACGACGATCTGAGCCGCCGTCAGGGCTTAAGCGGCAGCGGCGCGGTTTCCCAGGAAGATCTCCAGCACGCCCGGGCTCAGGCGAGCAGTGCGCGCAGCCAACTGGCCGCAGCACAGGCTGGCCTGATGGTGGCGCGTGAGCAACTCCAGAGCAACCAGGCGCTGACCGATGGTCTGCCGATTGAGCGTCACCCCAGTGTGCAACTGGCGGCGGCCAAGCTGCGCGAAGCCCATCTGGCGGCGCAGAGAACCGCCTTGCTGGCCCCGGTGGATGGTTATGTGGCTAAGCGCACGGTGCAACTCGGTCAGCGCGTAGCCGCTGGCACGCCGCTGATGTCGGTGATCCCCCTGCGCAGCGTCTGGGTGGAGGCCAATTTCAAGGAGCCGCAACTGCGTGGCATCCGGCTTGGTCAAAACGTCAAACTGGTGGCAGACCTGTACGGCAGCACGGTCGAGTACCAAGGCACTGTCGCCGGACTGGGCGTGGGCACGGGCGCGGCCTTCGCCTTGCTGCCTGCGCAAAATGCCACGGGCAACTGGATCAAGGTGGTGCAGCGGGTGCCGGTGCGCATCGCGTTGGACCCGCAGCAGCTCCTGGCGCATCCGCTGCGCGTGGGTTTGTCGATGCAGGCCGACGTTGACGTCAGCCAGCAAGGCGGCAAGGCCCTGGCCGACACGCCGGTGGTGATGGCACCGGCACCGGCGAAGGCGATGGCGACGGCAGCGGTGAGCGATCCGGCGCAGGACGACATCCGCCGGATCATCGTCGCCAACCTGGGCGCCAAGCCGGCCCGGGCCGCCAGCCCGGCATCGGCCAGGCCCCAGAACCACTGAGCAGAAGGCACCCCATGGCATCTGTTCCTGCGCCAACGCCCGCCTCGGTATCTACAGCTAAGGCTCCGGCGGCGGCCAGCGCGTTCGTGGCGCATGCGCCGCTGACCGGGTCTGCCCGGATCTGGGGCACGCTTGCCTTGTCAGCCGCGACCTTCATGAATGTGCTGGACACTTCGATTGCCAACGTCTCGCTG
>CAIMVC010000136.1 GCA_903844825.1 uncultured Burkholderiales bacterium
AAGCGCCCTGTCCGTGGCTCCAATACGCCGACTATGAAATGGATCCTATATGGCGATCACAAAATGGATCCATTACGCCGGTCACAGACTGGATCCTATATGCCGATCATGGAATGGATCCTATACGCCGGTCGGTGACAGCCGCCGCGTCGGTCAGGTCCAGCGCCAGCGCCTGCACTTGCCGGTGCGCAAAGTCTTGCTGCAGCTGACGCTGTGAGATGTTCAGCCGCTGGGCGTCGACGTCCCACAGGGCGACGTCAGCACCCGACTGCAAAAAGCGTTGGGCTACGGCGTAACCAATGCCGCGGGCGCCCCCGGTAATGACGGCAACGCGGTTAGAGAGATCAATCTGATTCATAAAAAAGCCTCAGGAAGACGAGCGCAGCAAGGCCTTCAGCCCTGGCTGGCACGGGCTCAGTTCACCACGTCGCAGCTGACCAGTTGGTGCCACTTTTGCGGCGGCGCCAGGCAGTGCACAAAATACCGTTTCATTTCAAAGTCGGTCAGAAAGTAGGAGCGCCACACCGCGTTGTCACGCGGCACCAGCGTGACATTGCGGGCGAGCTCGCACAGGGAGTTGACCACGCAGTCGTTGGCCTGCTTGCGGCTGTCAAACAAATGCACCGTGTAGCGTGGCTCGGCCTGGCCCTGATTAATGGCCCGGCTCACCGCGCAGGCTTCGCCGCTGACAACCTTCATGTCGGACTGCTTTTCCAGAAACTTCATTTCGGCCTGCAACAGCTTTAAAAACCAGCCGCTGACCAGGCCGTCGCACTCGTAGTACTCGTACTTGATCTGGCTGACGACTGGTGGCTTGAGCGGCAGGCGACCGGGCCCGAAGAACATCATCGGCTCAGTCCCGGACATGGGCGCCAGATCGCGCAAGTCCACCACATCGTGGGCATTGCCACCCTTGTCCCCCGAACACCCGGCCAGCATGACCGCCAGGGCCAGGCCAGCGAAGAGGCTGCGGGTGAGAAAAATGAAGCTCATGAGGCCGTGATATTACGTCACGGCCCGAACCTGGCTGGCACGTGGGGCCAGATCCAGACCAACGCGTACAAGGCAGTGGGGGCCTTAGCGAGGTTGGGCAGCCTTCCCACCAGAAAGTTGACGGCTCGGTCCTGGAAGCAAGCCATCGCCGTCCAGCGCGAATCATTTTTAAAATCGAGGAGATCGGGCGACGGGCACCTGCGGCGCTTACCGCTTTTTACAACCAACAACAATAGTTCTACCCGTTAATATCTGCAAGCTATTTATCTGCAAGACATACTTCAGATTGTGATCATCTACGGTTTTATACTTTTTTATTTCTTTCCTCAGCGCCAGCCAACCAAAAAGCTTGATGGGAAAGTATAAAAATAACGACCAAAAAAGAGAAGTTCCCTGTTTCTTGTCAATCGCAACCGAAATATCTGAAAATCCAGCATCAACCAGCGAATGATTAAGATAAAACAAACTGATTGGCGTGATGTGGCCGCCAGTTGAATGGAGCTCGCTTTCATTAAAATGCAGAGGTCCAAATAAGTTAAAAAAACCAAAGCACAAGAATCGAAGGCGTGACTTCAAATTAAGGATATTCGGCGTGGTCACAACAAGTGTGCCGCCCGGTTTGAGAATCCGAAATGCTTCCTGCAAGGTCTCTCTGTAGTGTTCCAGATGCTCCAAAACCTCGGTGCAGGTGACAACGTCAAACGTATTGTCAGGGTAGGGTAACTTATTGCTATTGAGATTGACGATCCCAACCTCGACATCTTTCTCTTTCATTAACTTATCGGTGTAATCACAAGCGGAAGATACGATCGAAAATCGCGACCGCAGCAACTTGATCAGCCCCCCCGAACCCGAACCAATATCCAGATGTTTTGCGGGAAATTTCTTGTGCTTTTTATCGACCATATTTGCGGCCGACAATAAAATTTTGTCCGTACTGAGAGCGTCGACAAATTTCTGGTTATTACTCATATTGCCCACTTTTACGCCATGAAGTCCAAACCAAGTATATCCACATCGGGATCAATTGAGGATTGAAAAGGCGCAATAAACACTACTCCACCGTCACCGACTTCGCCAAATTCCGCGGCTTGTCGACGTCTGTTCCGCGTGCGCAGGCTGTGTGGTAGGCCAGCAGTTGCAGCGGCACCACGTGCAGTAGCGGGCTCAGCGCGCCGTAGTGTTCGGGCATGCGGATGACGTGCAGGCCTTCGCCGCTTTCGATGCGGCTGTCGGCATCGGCCAGCACGTAGAGCACGCCGCCGCGGGCGCGCACTTCCTGCAGGTTGCTCTTGAGTTTTTCCAGCAGGCTGTCGTTGGGCGCGACGGTGACCACCGGCATGGCGCTGGTGACCAGGGCCAGCGGGCCGTGCTTGAGTTCGCCGGCGGGATAGGCTTCGGCGTGGATGTAGCTGATTTCCTTGAGCTTTAAGGCGCCTTCGAGCGCGATCGGGTAATGCAGGCCCCGGCCAAGGAACAGGGCGTTTTCCATCTTGGCGAAGTCTTCGTCCCAGCTGATGATTTGCGGCTCCAGCGCCAGCACGGCTTGCAGCGCAGCCGGCAGGTGGCGCATGGCCTTGAGGTGGCCAGCTTCCTGGGCTTCGCTCAGGCGCGCCTTGCTTTGCGCCAGGGCCAGCGTCAGCAGGAACAGACCCGCCAGCTGGGTGGTGAAGGCCTTGGTCGAAGCCACGCCGATTTCGACGCCAGCGCGGGTGATGTCGGCCAGCTTGCA
>CAIMVC010000137.1 GCA_903844825.1 uncultured Burkholderiales bacterium
GCTGTTTTCGTTCAACTCGCCCGTCGGGGCCTGCCCCAGTTGTGACGGCCTGGGGCACATGGAGTTTTTTGATCCAGCGCGGGTGGTGGCCTTTCCAACGCTGAGCCTGGCCAGCGGCGCCGTCAAGGGCTGGGACCGGCGCAATGCTTACTATTTTTCGATGCTTGAGAGCCTGGCCAAGCACTACTGCTTTGACATCGAGGCCGCCTTTGAAACGCTGCCCGAGCGGGTTCAGCAGGTGGTGCTGCACGGGTCGGGCGACGAAGAGATCAAGTTCAGCTACATCATGGAGTCGGGCCAGTCGGCTGGCCGCAAGGTCAGCAAAAAGCACCCGTTTGAAGGCGTCATCACCAACTTTGAACGCCGCTACCGGGAAACCGATTCGGTGGCCGTGCGCGAAGAGCTGGCCCGCTACCGCAGCTTGCAGCCCTGCCCGGCCTGCGCCGGCACCCGCCTGCGGCAGGAGGCGCGACACGTCTATTTGGTGGGCGCGCCGGATGCGCAAGGCGCCAGCACGCGCCGTGCGATTTACGAGATCAGCCACCAGACCTTGCGCGACAGCCTGGCTTATTTCAACACCCTGACCATGCGTGGCGCCAAAGCCGAGATTGCCGGCAAGGTGGTGCGTGAGATTGGCTTGCGCCTGAAGTTCCTCAACGACGTGGGCCTGAACTACCTGAGCCTGGATCGCAGCGCCGAAACGCTGTCGGGCGGCGAGTCGCAGCGCATCCGCCTGGCCTCGCAAATCGGCTCGGGCCTGACCGGCGTGATGTACGTGCTCGACGAGCCCAGCATCGGCTTGCACCAGCGCGACAACGACCGGCTGATCGACACCCTCAAGCACCTGCGCGATATTGGCAACAGTGTGCTGGTGGTCGAGCATGACGAAGACATGATCCGCGCCGCCGACCACGTGATCGACATGGGGCCGGGCGCCGGCATTCATGGCGGCCGCGTCATGGCCCAGGGCACGTATGAGGAGGTCGCCGCCAACCCGGCCTCGCTGACCGGGCGCTACCTGGCGGGTACCCTGCGCATCGCCGTGCCGACGCGGCGCACCCCCTGGTTGCCAACCGTGCAGAAGGCCGTTGTCGAAGAAATAAAAAAGCCGCGCTTTGCGCCCAGTCCGGCCGGCGTGCGCCGTGCCGCCCGCGAGGCGGCGCACCTGCTCACCCAGGGCGATATGCAGTGCCTGAAGGTGCTTGGCGCCAGCGGTCACAACCTTAAAAACGTCAGCGTCGAATTTCCGGTGGGTCTGCTGACCTGCGTGACCGGTGTGTCGGGCTCGGGCAAGTCGACCCTGGTCAATGACACGCTCTACGCCGCCGTGGCGCGCACGCTGTACCGCTCGCACGAGGAGCCGGCAGCGCACGAGAGCATTGAAGGCATCGAGCACTTCGACAAGGTCATCAACGTCGACCAGTCACCGATTGGCCGCACCCCGCGCAGCAACCCCGCCACCTACACCGGCCTGTTCACGCCGATTCGCGAGCTGATGGCTGAAATGAACAGTGCCCGAGAGCGTGGTTATGGCGCCGGCCGCTTTAGCTTCAACGTCGCCGGTGGCCGTTGCGAGGCCTGTCAGGGTGACGGCATGGTCAAGGTGGAGATGCACTTTCTGCCCGACGTTTACGTGCCCTGCGACATCTGCCATGGCCAGCGCTACAACCGCGAAACCCTCGAGGTGCTCTACAAGGGCAAAAACATCGGGCAGATTCTGGAGCTCACGGTCGAAGCTGCAGCCGAGTTTTTCAAGGCAGTGCCCAACATTGCGCGCAAGCTGCACACCCTGCTCGATGTCGGCCTGAGCTACATCAAGCTGGGCCAGGCGGCCACCACGCTGTCGGGCGGTGAAGCGCAGCGCGTCAAGCTGGCGCTGGAACTCTCCAAGCGCGACACCGGACGCACGCTCTACATTCTGGACGAGCCCACCACCGGCCTGCACTTTGCCGACATTGACCTGCTGCTCAAGGTGCTGCACCAGCTGCGCGACGCCGGCAACACGATCGTGGTGATCGAGCACAACCTGGACGTCATCAAAACCGCCGACTGGCTGATCGACATGGGCCCTGAAGGCGGCGTTGGCGGCGGTACCGTGGTGGGCGTCGGCACCCCCGAAGACCTGGCGGCCAATCCGCACAGTTTTACCGGACGCTACCTGCAGCCGCTCCTGAAGCGTTGAGGCTTTGCCACGGCGGGGCGTTGCTGTGGCGATCTCCTCAGCTTGTTGGTCTGCGTCATGGCGCAAGACAAGAACATGCTAGCGGTCGACAGCGTCAACTGGCCAGCCCTCCAGCGCCTGCAAGGCCTGGAGCAGTTGCTGGCCAGCTGTTGCCAGGTCCGCGTTGTTGTGTATTTCAATGAAGCGACTCCCGGCCGGTGCATGCATGTCTACCGAGCGTTCTACCCGCGCCTCAATGGCTGCCAGAGTTTCACGGCCACGCTGAATCAGGCGCGCCCGCAGGACCTGCGCTTGCGCCGTGATGTGCAGCACCGTCATGCCGGGGTACTGTTGCGCCGTCTGCGCCAGGTGAGCGCGGGATCCGTTGAGCATCACCCACCGCTGCTGGGCCAAAGGTGCGAGCTCCGTATGACGAACGCCATAGCGCAGACCGTTGGCACGCCAGTGCAGCGCCAACGCGTGGCTTGTCACCAGGCGCTCGAATTCAGGTGAATCGACACCCTCATGGCTTTCGCCCCCCGCCGTGTCTGCACGGGTGATCGTGCGCCGGGCCCAATGCAGCGCACGCTGTCCACCCGCTTGTCCACGCAACCACAACAGCAAGCTGTCCTTGCCTGCGCCCGATGGACCCACGACGTAAATCAGGCGCCGGTTCATCCGCGTAACGCCACCTGATCGACCCATTCGAAATCAGCGCCTGCGTCGGGCTCCACAAACAAGGCGATGCTGTCAAAGCGACAGGCGGGTAAGGCGTGAAACTGCGTTTGCGCTGCCGTGACCAAAGCCTCGCGCACCGCCGGCTCGAGCTGGCTCAGCGGGCCCGTCAATGAGAGGTGAAATCGAAATTGCGTCAGCACCCAGGGGTAGCCCCAAGCCTGTAGCAGACGGTCTTGCTCCGGCGTCAACGGCGCGCGGCGACGACGCGCCAGTTCGGCCTGACTCAAGGGGCTGGCCAGTGGGTGCAGCCCCTTGACGCAGGTAGCGGCCGTGGCCTGCACCTGCGATAAATCACCCTCGGGCCGAAGCGCCAGAAAGTCACCCAAGGTGCTGACCCGCAGCGGTGGCAAGGTGAATGCGGGCAGGTCCATGGCCAGTTTGCGCATACACGACAGCAGCGAAGCAAGCGTTTGCTCCGTGGCCAGCGTGAAGGGGGCCACCAGTGTGGCATGCCACCCATAACGCCGCGGATCGGCCGTGCAGTCGTGCATCACAGCAGGGCTCACGCCGGGGATCGTGGGCGGCACCAGCACCGCGCCGGTGGCCGCGCAGCGACCCAGCCAACGGCTGCCCGCGGACCACCAGGCGCTGTCACTCGTCGGCGCAAAATAAACGGCATAGCGGTAAGGCCGCGCGTACTTCGAGTCAGTCAGGGCTTCAGGCTTCATCGTGGTTCACCATCAGAGTTACGCGGCTGCCGGCAAACCAGGCGCGTGCAAATTCAATCGGCACGCCCTGCGTGTCCACGTTCACGCTGGTCACCAGCAGCGCTGGCAGGGTGACGGGCTGGCGCAGCAGCGCGGCTACCTGCCTGTCGGGCAGCCGAGCCGAGATGCGGCTGTGACGGCGCAGGTAGTCGCTCACCCCGTGCGCTGCAAACGCCGCAGTGATCGAGCCGGTGGCTTGTGCCACCTCGGCCAAGCGGGCAAATCGCGGCAGGGGAAAGTAGCGTTGGCTGACGTGCAGCGCCTGCCCTGCGCCTTCACCCAGAACCTGCACATACAGCAAGGCATCGCCTGGCTTGAGGTCCAGCGCCAGCGCTTGATCCGGGGTGGCACACAGGGTTTGGGACGACAGCACTTGCAGCGCGCCACTCATGCCCGCCTGCGTCAGACTTTGCCGGTGCCGCGTGCGCTTGCCCAGAGCCAGGTCGACGGCAAAAGTCTCCACAAAAGTGCCTCGCCCTTGGGTGGCGCGGACCAGTCCGCGTTGACCCAGGCTGGCCAGAGACCGCCGAATTGTGTGGCGGTTCACGCCGAACTGCGCCGCCAGGGCGTGCTCCGAAGGCAGACGCGCCCCCGGCGCGTAAACGCCACGGCCGATAGCTTGCGCCAGGTGTTGGGCAATGCGTGACCAGAAGCGGTCAGGGCCGCAGGCAGCGTCAGCTGTCGTAGGCGGATGTGGCAAAGAAGAAATCAGTTCTGTCATGAAAGTTACACAAGCAGTGCCTAAGCTGACCACCATGTTTGAGTTGTCTAGACAAGCCCAAGGGTGCCACACCTATGTTTCATTCATTTGACAATACCGGCCCCAATCGGCAAACCTTGCGAGCCGACTGGATGGCGCTGCTGGCGCGGGCGCCACAGCACCTGCTGGACCGAGCGCTGGCGCCTCACCAAGCGGCGCAGCCGCAGTGGCTGCGCCGCCCTGAAACCGGCCTGATGATGGTGCAGGGTCGGGCCGGCGGCACGGGCGAGCGTTTTAACCTCGGGGAAATCACGGTCACCCGTTGCGCCCTGCGCCTGGCGCAGGCTGCGGCTGATGCGCCCGTCGGCGTGGCGTATGTATTGGGCCGCAACCACCGCCACGCACAACTGGCAGCCGTGGCTGACGCCTTGTTGCAAGACCCTTTGCAGCGCGAGGCACTGGAGACCGCCTTGCTTGCGCCGGTGCGCGAGCATCTGCAGGATCTGCTGGCACAGCGCCATGCGCGCGCCCAAACCACCAAGGTCGATTTTCTGACGGTGGCCCGCGAAGCCGGCGCTGACGATGAAGAGGCTCAGGCATGAACGCGCCGGACTTGCAAAATATCGTGGCGGGTTTTGAGCACGAAGCCTTTGGCAGCCAGGCGGTCTTTCGCGCGGCGCTCAGTGCCCTGTCGCACCCCGGTCGCGTGCTGGACATGCCCCTGCAAACGGCCTTGCCCCGGCAGGGCCAAGGCGCATCGGCAGCCCTCTTGCTGGGCCTGCTGGACGCCGACACCACGCTGTGGGTCTCGCCCACGCTGGCCTCTGGTGATGCCGCACAGTGGCTGCGTTTTCACAGCGGCTGCCAGCTTGTTCAGGATGCGCAGACCGCGCAGTTCGTCTGGCTGGCGCAGGGCGACCCGCTGCCACTTCTGAGCGGCCTGCGGCTGGGCAGTGACCCCTATCCCGATCAGTCTGCCACCTGCGTGATCGAGGTGCAAAGTCTGCAGGGCGATGGCCAGGGCTGGACCCTGCAAGGCCCGGGTATTTGCGGCGAGTGCAGCCTGCGGGTCGCCGGTCTGCCCGAGGATTTTGCAGCGCAGTGGGCCGACAACCACGCCAGCTTTCCGCGTGGCGTGGACGTGTTTCTGTGCAGCCCCGGCCAAATCGCCGGGCTGCCACGGACCACCCGTATCTGTCCTGGTTGGGAGCGCTAAAAATGTATGTTGCCGTCAAGGGCGGAGAAACCGCCATCCTCAACAGCTATGAGTTGCTGGCCCGGCAGCGTCGCGGTGAGCCTGCGCTACCCGAACTCAGCGTGGCGCAGATTCGCCAGCAGCTCAAGCTGTCGGTGGATCGGGTGATGACCGAGGGCTCGGTCTACGACCCTGAACTCGCAGCGCTGGCCATCAAGCAAGCCAGCGGCGATCTGGTGGAAGCCATTTTTCTGTTGCGGGCCTACCGCGCCACGCTGCCTCGGCTGGGCAACACCTGTCCGCTGGATACCGCGCGCATGCAACTCGACCGCCGCATTTCCGCGACTTTCAAGGACTTGCCGGGTGGGCAGGTGCTGGGTCCCACGTATGACTACACGCAGCGCCTGCTGGACTTCAGCTTGCTGGCAAATGCGTCACCAGACCTGCCACCCGAATCCGCCGAGACTCAGCCGAGCCAGCCGGCCTCGGTGCCTCGGGTGGTGGACCTGCTCAACCAGGAGGGGCTGATTGAAACCTTCAAGCCGCTTGCCGGCGATCCGGCGCCGGCAGATCTGACGCGTGAGCCCTTGCGCTTCCCGGCGGGCCGCGCGACACGGCTGCAAAACCTGGCCCGTGGTGATGAGGGATTCTTACTCGCCATGGCCTACTCCACCCAGCGCGGCTATTCCCACAGCCACCCCTTTGTGGGCGAGGTGCGCCTGGGCCAATTGGCCGTCGAGATCGAACCCGAAGAACTCGGCTTTGCGATCTCGATCGGTGACATCGAAGTCACTGAGTGTGAAATGGTCAACCAGTTCGGCGGCAGCAAAAGCGAGCCACCCAAGTTCACGCGCGGCTATGGACTGGCCTTTGGCCACAGCGAACGCAAGGCGATGGCCATGAGCCTGGTGGACCGGGCCTTGCGCGCCGACGAACTCGGCGAAGCCATCGAATCACCCGCGCAGATGCAGGAGTTCGTGCTCTCGCATAGCGACAGCCTGGAAGCCTCCGGCTTTGTACAGCACCTCAAGCTGCCGCACTATGTGGACTTCCAGTCGGAACTGGAGCTGGTGCGAAAAATGCGCGCACAGGCCGTCACATCCGCCTTCAATCCCGAGGAGCCCACATGAACGCCGCCAGCGACATCCCGGCTCAACCGCTGGGTGCTGACCCACACCTTGCCGACATGGCACCCGGCGTGAACTTCGCCTACCTCGACGAGCGTACCAAGCGCATGATCCGCCGCGCCCTTCTCAAAGCTGTGGCCATTCCGGGCTACCAGGTACCGTTCGGATCACGCGAGATGCCATTGCCTTATGGCTGGGGTACAGGGGGCATTCAGGTCACGGCGTCGGTGATCGGGCCACACGACACGCTCAAGGTGATCGACCAGGGCTCTGACGACACCGTCAATGCCGTCAATATTCGCCGCTTCTTCGAGCGCACGGCGGGCGTGAAGACCACCACGCGCACGCATGAGGCGACATTGATCCAGACCCGCCACCGCATCCCCGAGAAGCCGCTGACCGAGGGACAGATCCTCATCTACCAAGTGCCCGTGCCCGAGCCCATGCAGCGCCTGGAGCCGCGCGAGACCGAGACCCGCACCCTGCACGGGCTGGCCGAATACGGCCTGATGCATGTCAAGCTGTATGAGGACATCGCCCGCTACGGCCACATCGCCAGCACCTACGACTACCCGGTGATGGTGAACCAGCGCTACATCATGTCGCCGTCGCCGATCCCCAAGTTCGACAACCCGAAGCTGCACATGAACCCGGCCCTGCAACTTTTTGGCGCGGGCCGCGAAAAGCGTATCTACGCCGTCCCGCCCTACACCCCCGTCGAGAGCCTGGCGTTTGAAGACCATCCGTTTGAGGTTCAAAAGTGGAATGCCGCTTGCGCCTTGTGCGGTGCCACGGACTCCTTCCTCGACGAAGTCATCACTGACGATGCCGGTGCCCGCATGCATGTTTGCTCAGACTCGGACTACTGCCAGACGCGCCGTGACGAGTCATCGCTGGAGGCCATCGGACCATGAGCCTGCTGATTCGAGAGGCTGTCGAGAGCGACCTGCCCGGCGTGCTGGCCTTGTACGCGCAGCCGGATATGGACGATGGGCGGGTGCTGTCCGCCGATGCGGCCAAGTCCATGTTGGCGCAGTTTGCCCGCTATCCCAATTACCGACTGTTTATCGCCACCCTGCCGTGCCAGGACGGTAACGCGCGGGTGCCGGTGCTCGGTACCTATGCCTTGCTCATCATGCACAACCTGGCCCACGCTGGAACACCCTCGGCGATAGTCGAGGATGTGGTGGTCAGCGCCGCGCGGCAAGGCCAGGGCATCGGGCGCCAGATGATGCAGCACGCGCAAGCGCAGGCCCGTCAGGCGGGCTGCTACAAGCTCGTGCTGTCGTCCAACCAAAGGCGCCACGGCGCGCATGCTTTTTACGAGTCGCTTGGGTTTGAGCGGCACGGCATCAGCTTTTCAATGGGGGTCTGACATGGACACAGTGGACAACACCTCGCCCTTGCTGCGCGTGAGCGGCATTGGCAAGCGCTATGGCGACCGCGTCGCGTTGCAGGACGCCAGCTTTGACCTGTGGCCAGGCGAGGTCATGGCGGTGGTGGGCGAATCCGGCTCGGGCAAGACCACCTTGCTCAATGCCATTGCCGCGCGCCATCGCCCGGATGCTGGGCAGGTCGAATTTCTGGGTCGGGACGGAGAACTGCGTGACATCTACGCCATGAGCGAAGCGCAGCAACGCCTGCGGGCTCGCACCGACTGGGGCTTTGTGCACCAAAACGCCGCTGACGGCTTGCGCATGGATGTCTCGGCTGGTGCCAACGTGGGTGAACGTCTGATGGGTCTGGGCGAGCGCAACTATGGGCGCTTGCGCAGCACCGCCCAGACCTGGCTCGAGCGCGTCGAGATCGAGGCCAGCCGCATTGATGACGCGCCTCGCACCTTCTCCGGTGGCATGCGCCAGCGCCTGCAGATCGCTCGCAATCTGGTCACCCGTCCGCGCCTGGTGTTCATGGACGAGCCCACCTCGGGCCTGGACGTGTCGGTTCAGGCGCGGCTGCTGGACCTGTTGCGCCAGCTCACCCGCCAGATGCAGCTGGCGGTGGTCATCGTCACCCATGACCTGGCCGTGGCCCGCTTGCTGGCGCACCGCATGATGGTCATGCAGCGTGGCCGCGTCGTGGAGTCCGGCTTGACGGACCAGGTGCTCGACGACCCGCAACACCCCTATACCCAATTGCTGGTGTCTTCCGTCCTGCAACCTTGAGAACAACATGATGCTGCAAATGAAACAGGTGTCCAAGCACTTCACCCTGCACCAC
>CAIMVC010000138.1 GCA_903844825.1 uncultured Burkholderiales bacterium
CGAGCGAGAAACGCTTTTGACCCACGTACTTGGTGTGCAGAAAGCGCTCCAGCCCTTCGGCAGCGGTCAGACGCTCCAAAATCGCTTTTTTCCGATCGGAATTGAAGTTCGGCTTGCTGCGAATGCTTTCGAGCTTCTCCTGCCACCAGCGCTTTTCAGCCTGCTCGGTGGTGTACATGTACTCCGCGCCCAGCGTGCCGCAGTAGGTCTCGCGCAGCGCATTGAGCAGCTCGCGCAGGGACATGCTGTTCTTGCCGAAGAAGGTGTTGCTAGTGTCAAACACCGTTTCCTGATCAGCGTCCGTAAAGCCGTAAAAAGCCGGATCGAGGTCGGGAATGGCCGGGCGCTCGGTGCGCTTAAGCGGGTCCAGGTCGGCCCAGCGCTGGCCCACATTGCGATACGCGGCAATCAGCTGCTGAGCGGCAGTGCGCTTGCGGCCCATTTCGGCGTCGGCACTGGCCATGACGACTTTGGTGCCACCGGCCTTGGCGCGCTCGGCAAAGGCGTTGATCACGGGCTGGTGCGGCACATCCTTGGCGTTCGAGCCGTCGGTTGCAGGCACATGCTGCAAGGCGTCGAAGTACTCGCGCCAGGAATCCGGCACGCTGCCAGGATTAGTCAAATAGTTTTCATACATCTCTTCGACATAAGGCGCGTTGCCGCCGAAAAGATAGGTATTGCCTTGATAGGCTGTGTACACCGATGACGGTGTTTGAGAGTTGGAACTCATCTCCGCTGACCTCCGTTTCCCTTGAGGAAACATTAGCTGGTTAAAGCTGGTTGATTAACCTTCCGCAGCACGGCTGAACCGATTAGCGGATGCGACTGTGGCAGGAAGGGCCTTCAGAACAGCTGGCTATTGTGCCACCGAACAGTGACGCCAGAATGACAGCTGGGCAGGCCAGCCCGCGGCTCAAGTCGCCGATAAACCTAAATTCGGCAGTTGGGCGCGGCCGAGGGGCTGCCGAGGCAGGTCGCTGGCTGGGCGCGAGTGCCAGCCGGACTCAACGTCCGGCTGGTGCGAGCAACAACGCCAGCAGCCCGAAGCGGCAGACCAGCGGTCGTGCAGCGCTCTCACCCAGGGGATGAGTTGCGCCGTGTGCGCCACGCTTTCATTCATTTGACGTTTCACGCGGGTGCTGGCGGCCAACTGCCGGATTTAGGTTGAATCGTCCTGCATGGCAATTTGCATGCACACCGTTCGGCACAACTGGGCGACCCGCTGGTCAATGATGCGGTAGTAAATTTGAACGCCGTCGCGGCGCTTGCCCAGCACACCGGCCTGGTACAGGGTGTTGAGGTGCTGCGACATGTTGGGCTGGGTGGTCGCGATCTCGCTGAGGAGTTCGCTGACGTTTTTTTCGGCCTGGCACAGGCTGCTGATGATCTTCAGCCGCATGGGTGCAGACATCACCCGAAAGACTTCGGCCGCCAGATCGAACACCTCGTCCGGCTCCGCCGCTGGAGCGGTACCGGTCGCTGTATCTGTAGCCGCCGTGATTTTTTGAAGTGCGCGTTTGACCATGATCCTGAAGTTGATGCCGAGGCCCCGTTAGGTGAAGATCAAGGCCAGACTCGGCTCACACTATAGCCCTTGAGTCTGCCCCTAGAGTGCGGCCCTTGGCTCCGAACAATGACTCACCTGCTCACCAGCTGCCGGTCCCGTCAACTTGTCAGGGCTGATACCCTGGATTGGGCGCCACGCCGGTGAGCGTGGGCGTGTTCAAACGTCGCGCGGGTACCTTGCCGCCAGTGGCCTTGAGCCAGGTTTCAACCACGTCCCAAACCATCGGCAGGCCCTGGCTGCTGGCCTCTTGCGCCACCGGCGCCCAGCCCGCGACCTTGTATTTTTTGCCCGCCTCGATCGGTTTGCCGTTCAGGCGCATGTCCTCAATGCGCTGCCCCATGGCCGCCGCAGGCTGGCAGGTGTACTGCAAACCACCCACCCGCACCATGTCGCCGCCCTGTTGGTAGTACGGGTCGGGGTTAAAAAGGTTGTCGCACACGTCTTCGAGCACGGTCTTGATGGTCTCGCCCGTCATCTCGGTCACGGTCGCATAGGAGTAGGTGGTCGCCGTCATGTCCATCAGCCACTCACGGGTGATCGCCTGGCCCGGCAGCAGCGTCGTGCCCCATCGGAAACCGGGCGAAAAGGCGATTTCGGCACCCTGCACCGCCATCAGGGCATCGACCAGCAGTTGGTCGCCCGTGCCGTTGAAGTTACCCCGCCGGTAAAGCGTGCCCTCAGTAACCGCCAGTTTCTCGGCCAGCTTGGCTTCGTAGGGCGCGCGCACCCGGGTGATCAGGGCGTCCATCTCGCGGTCGGCCGGCAGCATGTTGGCAAACACCGGCAAGAGCTTGTAGCGAAAGTCAACCACTTTTTTATCCCTGACGTCCAGGTCAAGGACCCCCAGGAACTTGGCGTTGGAGCCGGCGTTGGTGACGATGGTCTTGCCGCCCTTGTTGGCCACCAGGCTGGCTACTGGCATCCCGTCATGCGTGTGACCGCCCAAAATGGCATCAATACCGCTGACGCGCCCAGCCATCTTCAGGTCCACGTCCATGCCGTTGTGGCTGAGGACGATGACGACCTGGGCTCCCTTGGCCCGGGCCTCGTCGACCATTTTTTGCATGTTCTCGTCCTGGATGCCAAAGGCCCAGTCAGCGACCATGTAGCGCGGGTTGGCAATCGGCGTGTAAGGAAAAGCCTGGCCGATGATGGCGCAGGGCACGCCATTGATCTCCCGCATCACGTAAGGCTTGAACACCGGGTCGCCAAAGTCCTGCGTCTTGACGTTTTGCGCCACAAAGTCGACCTTGCCGGCAAAGTCTTTGTCAATGATCTCCTTGACGCGTTCCATGCCGAGCGTGAACTCCCAGTGGCCTGTCATCACATCCACGCCCAGCAGTTTGGCCGCTTCGACCATGTCTTGGCCCGCCGTCCACAAACTGGTACCCGAACCCTGCCAGGTGTCACCACCGTCGAGCAACAAGGCGCCCGGGCGGCTGGCCTTCATGCGTTTGACCAGCGTGGCCAGGTGCGCAAAACCGCCCACCTTACCGTAACGCCTGGCGGCCGTCTCGTAATTCAGAGAGCTCAGCGCATAGGCCTCGGCACTGCCCGGCCGGACCCGGGTCGCCTTGAGCAAATACTCGCCCACCAGGTGCGGCAGTTGCCCCTTCATGCTGCCCAGCCCGATATTGATGCTCGGCTCCCGGAAATAGATCGGCTTGAGTTGCGCATGACAGTCGGTCATGTGCAAGAAGGAGACCTGGCCAAAGCGGGGAATGTCGTAGAGCGCGTTCGATGCCGTCGCCGCGTCCGCCTCGGCATAGGCGCCCAGCCCCATACCTGCCGCAGTGCCCGCCGCCAGAACCTGTAACAACTCGCGTTTGGTTAAATTCATGGATCAGCCACCCGTCAAGTTAGCGCGAAAAAAACCGGCCGCAGCCGGGTCAGCCTGGCTCAGCGGTTCACTGGCGACTGGGGGTCGAGCAGCAAACCGACGATGTCACGCACCTGGGCCTCGCTCAAAATACCGGTATGGCCCGCACGTGGCATGTTCGAGCAAGCGTTGTAAGCCTTGCTGTTCCAGATCTTGCCCCAGGTGTATTCGACGATGGGTCTGGCCTCGGGGCTGGCCGGGTTGGCCACACCGCGCAACTTGCCATAGTTGTAGAGGCTCGGGCCAATGGTGCCAAAGGAAATTTCTTCTTTGGAAATCTGGTGGCAGTTGTAGCAGTTGCCGCCGTTGGGCGTTTTGGCGTCATCAGTCCAGGTCATGCCGCGACCGCTTTGGGCAATTTTTTCACCCTCCCGCCAGTCACCTAGAAATTTGCCGTCACTGGGCCACTTGATGGCACTGAGGTTGGCCGCTTCCAAAGCACGCGCCGTCTTTTCATCCAGCGCCTGCCCCGCCGCGTCGGCCTGGCTACAGGCGCGGTTGGTCTCGTCGGTGTCGAGGACGGCGGCCTTGACAATGCCCTGGTCGCGAAACGAGGCCTTGACGATGCTGGCGGTGAGCCGGTCCAACTCGGCAGAGCCTGGCGTCGAGGCGCAGCCCGCCACCAGCGCGGCAGCGCCCAGGCAGGACAAGGTGATTTTCAAAGAGGTCTTCATGGCAATTTCCGAACTTATCGTTTGATGGCCGGGGCCACCGAAGCGGAGCCCTTGCTGTTGACCCCCAGGTACACCCCCAGGGCCACCGTGGCATCGCTGCCAAAACCGGGGAAGGGAAAGCGCTGCTGGCGATAGCAGTCGTTCAGGCGCTGCTGCATGCCCCACATCTGACCGTTGGACACTCGGTAGGCGGGCCAGGCGGCAAAGCCGACGCCGTCACCCGGATTTTTCGTCAGGTTGGGCAGGTCCTGCAGGCGGATGCGCTTGCCATCTTCGCCGTGGCAGGAAGCACAGGCAAAGTCATGGGCACCGGCGCGCTGGAAAAACAGGCGCTTGCCAACTTCATAAAACGTTTTTTCCTGCACGTGCGCCTGAGGCAAATTGAACTTCAGGCCCTTGGACTCAGCAGCAATCCAGGTCGCCAGCGCCGTGACGTTGTTTTGCTCGCCGCTGCCAAACGGGGTTTTGGCGATCTCGGCCGCGTTAAGACCTTGCAAGGTTTCCATGCAAGTGAGCAGACGCGACTCGAGGTCCTGCACGCGCTGCGTGTCCGCAAAATAACGAGGCAACTCCACAAAAACGCCCTTAAAAACACCCGGCCCCTTGCCCAGGTCGCACTGCTCGAGCGACGCATTGCGCGGCCCGCGTCGGGTCTTCCACAGGCCCTCGCCCTTGGCTTCAAATAGGTCGGCCGGGTTGCCGTCCTGCAGCATGGCCCGGTACTCTTCGATGGATTGAACCGCCGACTTTTGCGCCCAGGCGGTCGAGCACAACAAGCCCGCCATCGCAAGAATCGTGACGCTCAGCGGCGCGGCAGGGAAAGTTTTCATGGACAACCCCGTCTCCATCAGGAAACCGTGGCTTCGTCGGTGCGCGTATCGCCCCGGTTGTCTTTCCAATTCACGGAAATTTTGTCGCCAGCCTTGGCGCCCTTGACCACGAACTGCAAGAACGGATTCTTGGCCACGGCCGGGCCCCACTCGGCGCTGAAGACCGGTTTGCCGTTGTGGCTGGCCGTGACTTCCTGGATATGCCAGGCGGGAATGACCTTGCCGGCGGGGTCTTTGCGTTGACCGCTCTCCATCTCGTGCGCCATCAGCACACGAACGGTTGCCTTGTCACCTGCGGCCTGGGCGCGAATGCGCATCGGATCTGCCATGTTGATACTCCTGAATGATTAAAAAGGGTGGGAACGCGCTGGCGCCAACTCAGCCGCCGCAACCACCCAAGGTGACCTTGACTTCCTTCTTGGCAAACAGCACCTTGCCGTCACCCATGATCGCCACGGCATAAACGTCGGACGACTGCCCCATCTTGGCGCGCGTTGAAAAGGCGGGCTCGACGCTGTCGGTTACGTTGAACATGGCCACCAGTGCCGACGGATTTTTTTCGACCAGCAGCAAAAGACGCTTGGCGCCCGGCAGCGTCGTGCTCACGCCCAGTGGAACGACCGCACCGTTTTCAGCGATGTCGGGCGCGGTGATGCTGACGTCCTTGCTTTCCGCCAGGCTGCCGCCGCCGTAGGCCTTGATGGCATCTTGCAAGGTCTTGGCGTCAAAAGCGTTTTTGTTGAACGCCAGAGCTAGTTGCGGAAACAGGCCTGTGGAGGCCAAGAGTCCGGCCACCACGGCGGTTTGCTTGAGTGCTTGTCTGCGTGATTGCATTTGTTTCTCCTGATGTAAGTGCATGCTATTTCAATTGTGAACCCGCGTCAGCGATGTATTCCCTGAGGTAGCGAAAACGCCCTGCCCCGGCTACCGGGCCGCCCCGGCTGCCAGCCAGGCGCCAATCAAGCGCGCCTCGGACTCGGGCAAGGCCTGCGCCGGCATCGCGATGCCACCCCAGACGCCCGAGCCACCGGCCTTGACCTTGCCAGCCAGGTAGTCGGCTTTGCCCGGATATTTCTTGGCAATCTCCTGAAACGCTGGCCCGATCAGCTTCCTGTCCATCGCATGGCAGGCCGTGCAGGTGTTCTTTTGCAAAAGGGCCATGACGGACGAATTGTCCGCCTTGCCGCCGCCTGCGGCCTGAACTGGCTTGTCTACACCTGACTGAGGCGAAATTGTAGCCACGGGGGAGGCACCCGGCCGGGGCTCCGGCCGGCTGGTATCGGCGCCATGCTGAGCCCCGACCACCCGGTTCTGCTCGGCCAGGTTGCCGTGGGCGTTGCGGGCGAAATCAGGCAGCAGCGAAGCCACTTTGGGCTCGGTCACGCAGTTATTCATGCAGGCCACGTTGCGCACGTCGGGGCGAAGCGCGCCCTTGAACTCAGGGCCCGGCCACAGCGAGTGGGCGGTGCTCATGCCGTAGCGGTTGGGCATGCGGGCCTGCACCTGGGCGATGTTTTTCTCCGACAAGGTGAAATCGTCGGGCACCACGCCCCCCAGGTTGAGCAGGAAGGCCGTGACTGAGTAGACCTCTTGCGCCGTCAGGGATTTAGGCTGGTTCCAGGGCATGGCGCGGTTGATGTAGTCCCACAAGGTGGACACCGTCGCCAGCTTCATCAGCATGGTGCGCCCCGTCGTTGGGTCCACCAGCTTGGCCACGCGGCCGGTCTTGACGTCTTCCGCCGTTGTCCCGCCGATCAGGGGCGTGAACACCTCGTTGGATTCCCCGAACACCCCATGGCAGCTGGCGCATTTAGCTTCCCAGACCTCCTGCCCCTTGGCCACGCTGCCCGAGCCTGGCGGCAAGCCCTTGAAGTCCGGGCGCACGTCAATGTCCCAGGCTTGCACTTCCGAGGCCGTAGCAGCCCGCCCGATACCCGGGAAATTGCCCACGGCCTGTGCCTGCGACCAACCGGCCAGCAGCAGCGTCGCAACGCCCAACAATCTACGAGAGCTGAACATTTTTCACCTCGCCGTTGTCCTGCACCAGCCACGACTGAATGGCATTGTTGTGATAGATCGACCGGGTACCGCGCACAGCGCGCAGCTGCGGGTATGTCGGCTGCACATAGCCAGTCTCGTCAGTGGCCCGGCTCTGAATGATGGCCGCTTTGCCATCCCAGACCCAGTCCAGGTTAAAGCGCGTCAGCGCCTTGGACAGCACCGGCGTCTCGAGCCGCGCCGTGCGCCAGTTGCGACCGCCATCGACCGAGACATCAACCTTCCTGACCTTGCCTCGGCCCGACCAGGCCAGCCCGGTGATGTTGTAAAAGCCCTTGTCCAGCAGCACCTGCCCCCCCGAGGGCGTGGTCACCACGCTCTTGCACTCTTGCAAATTGGCGTACTGCCGGGCCTTGCCATCGGGCATCACATCCAGGTAGTGAATGGCCTCGTCCTTGGCGGCCCAGGGCTGGTCGCCCAACTCCACCCGGCGCAAGTACTTGATCCAGCTCACACCCTGGACCCCGGGCACCACCAGACGCAGCGGGTAGCCGTTCTCGGGCCGCAGCATTTCACCGTTTTGGCCGTAGGCCACCAACACCTCGCCCGAACGAACCAGGCTCATCGGGATGGTGCGCGTCATGGACGATCCGTCCCCCCCCTCGGCCAGCAAAAAGCGGCCCTTCTTGAGATCGGCGCCAGCGATCTCCAGCAAGGTGATCAGCGGCACACCCGTGAACTCACTGCAAGACAGCATGCCATGCGTGTACTGGCAGGTGGGCACCGCCACATTGCCCCACTCGGCCGCCGTGTTGGCGCCGCACTCGATGAAGTGAAAACGCGACACCGAGGGCAGGCGCATCAACTCGTCCATGGTGAAAACCTGCGGCCGGCTGACCAGCCCGTTGACCATGAAACGATGGCGCGACGGGTCAATATCCCACCAGCCCTGATGGTGGCGCTCAAAATGCAAACCATTGGGCGTGACGATGCCAAACAAGGACTGCAAAGGCGAAAACGACACTGAGGCCTGCGCGGTCTGCGTCAGCCCGGGACTCTGGCGGCGCTGGACGTTGGCCTCGTACTTAGAAGGTTTGCCATAGCCGTCGGTGACCACCCCCTGCCCCAGCGCGCGGCTGTGCTCAGGCAGGTTCAGGATGTTCGGGTCGCCCCCCTCCGAGGGCACCGGGTTGCCTTGCGAGCGCGTCGCAGAGGCTGTCAAACCGGTGGCCGCCGCCGCAAAAGCGCCACGAATGAAGTCGCGCCTGCCCTGCCCGGCCTGCATCTTGACGGTCTGGATGCCTTCGCGGTCCAGAAAATTTTCAGGGGCCTTGCGCAGGCGCCCCGAGCTCAGGCTCATGCGCTGTTCATCTTGCTTCACCGCTGTCTCCTTGAACGGCTCGACGGGTACGCCTCCATCACCCTGCACGCAAGATGAGGACGAGCCCAGCTCTTCATTAATTTATATATTCGCATTTACTAATGTATTGAACAAACGACCCTGCAAGACTAGGACTTACCCTTGGAACGCCTTGCACCCGGCTCGGCGCTTAGGGTTGCGCCAACCTGCCAAACCGACAAGCACTTCAAAAAAGCAAGCCACAAGACTCGAACCGCCCCCAGCGCGCCTCATCTAAAGCGGTAGTGATCCCGGTTGAGTACCGCGCTGATGGCCGTGACCTCTTCAGGAAAGAGCGTCAAGTTCAGCTCCTGGTTGCACTGCTCGAC
>CAIMVC010000139.1 GCA_903844825.1 uncultured Burkholderiales bacterium
CGCTGCCCCCCGAGGGGGCGCTGTTTTCCTTGGGGCGGCCCGGCGGAAAACTGTTGGCCCCCACGCTTGCCACTTCGCGTACTGCGCTGCCCCCCGAGGGGGCGCTGTTTTCCTTGGGGCGGCCCGGCGGAAAACTGTTGGCCCCCACGCTTGTCGCTGCGCGTACTGCGCTGCCCCGCACGAGGACAGTCCTGGCCTTGACTGCGGCCTCCCGGCTTTGGCTTACCCACAGCGCGTGAGCTGACCTTGAGACTTTTCCAGCGCGAAAAACGCAGCCTTTTTGGGGAGATCCTGGACTGGATGCTGACCCCATTGCTGCTGCTGTGGCCGATCAGCCTGGCGCTGACCTGGCTGGTGGCGCAGGACATTGCAGGCAAGCCCTTTGACCGAGCGCTCGAATACAACGTGCAGGCACTGGCCAAGCTGTTCGTGATTCGCAACAACCATGTGCATTTTTCGCTGCCGGCGCCGGCCCGGGAAATCTTGCGAGCCGATGACAGCGATCTGGTGTACTACCAGGTGCGTGGGCCAACCGGTGAGTTGCTCAGCGGCGAGCATGACCTGCCGGCGCCGCCCGAGGAGGACAAGCCCATCAACGGTGAAGTGCGCGTGCGGGAAGACCTGATGCACGGCGAGGATGTGCGGGTCGCTTACACCTGGGTGCGGGCCGACATTCCCCAGCCCGAGCTGATGCTGGTACAGGTGGCCGAAACCCGCGAAAAACGAAAGACGCTGGCCACCGAAATCGTGAAGGGCGTGATGGTGCCCCAATTTGTCACGCTACCGCTGGCCGTGTTGCTGGTCTGGCTGGCGCTGGTGCGTGGCATCAAGCCCCTGGCCCAGCTGGAGCGGCGCATTCGCGCTCGTAAGCCGGACGACATGAGTCCACTCGACGAGAGCACGGTTCCAGAAGAGGTGGCGCCGCTGGTCGCATCCATCAACGATTTGCTGAGTCGGCTCAAAATTTCGCTGAGCACGCAAAAACGTTTTTTGGCCGATGCGGCGCACCAGCTCAAGACGCCGCTGGCGGGTTTGCGTATGCAGGCCGACCTGGCTCAGCGCGAAACCGATGCGGATGAGCTGAAAAAGTCGCTCAAGCAGATCGGCAGAGCGAGTGTTCGCGCCACCCACACTGTCAACCAGCTACTGGCCCTGGCGCGGGCCGAGACCACGGGCCGCAGCCTGGCAAAACAAGCCGTCGACCTGGTACACGTCATCGCCGAGGCCATCCAGGATTCGGTCCCGCGCGCGCTTGAAAAGCACATCGACCTGGGTTACGAAGGCCCGCCCGAAGGCGAGGACGCCAGCCGGCTGCTGGGCAACGCCACGCTGCTCAAAGAGCTGGTGCGCAACCTGCTGGACAACGCCATCAACTACACGCCCGACGGCGGTCAGGTCACGGCGCGCCTGATGACTGACCGCTTCAGCGGCGTGCTGGTGCTGCTGGTAGAGGACACCGGCCCGGGCATTCCCGAGGCCGAGCGCGACCTCGTGTTTGAGCCCTTTTACCGGGCTCTGGGCACCAATGTCGATGGCTCGGGCCTGGGTCTGGCGATCGTGCTGGAGATTGCGCGTCAGCATGGCGCCACCGTCAGCATCGACAGTGCCGGCCACCCGGCACCCCGACCCGGAACCTGCGTGACCGTTCGCTTTCCTGGTTTGAACGCGCCTACCGCCTGAGTCCGTGCCGCCCGCAGAGCAAGAAGGACGCGGAGGGTACCGCCGCCGGGCCGAAGCCCAGGTGCTCATGCGCTCAGGTGCTTGCCAACAATTCCGGCCAGTTCAAACATCGTGACCTGCGGCTTGCCAAAGACCGGCAACAGCTTGGCGTCGGCGTTGATGGCGCGCTTGTTGGCCGCATCCTGCAGCCCCTGGGCCTTGATGTAGTCCCACAACTTCTTGATCACCTCGGTCCGGGCGACCGGCTCGGCGCCGATGACGGCAGCCAGGGCGTCGCTGGGCTTGAGACCGCTGGCGGCCGTTGTCTTGCGCGGGGCCTTGGGCTTGGCGGCCGCTGGGGCCTTCTTGGCGGCAACTTTCTTGGCGGCGGCCTTCTTGGCCGCTGGCGCGCCCTTGGCTAGTGCGCTCTTGGCTGGCGCACCTTTGGCCGCCACGGCTTTGCCAAACGGCGTCTTCACCGCGCCCGTGCGCGCCGGCCCTGTGGTCTTGCGCGGCGGAAATTTCGATGGTGCGAACTCAAAGTTGACCTTGCCCGCCTCGGCATCCCAGGCCAGCATGGCCTTGAAGGGCCGGCGCGTGCGCATGGAGACGAACTTGTCGAGCAGGTCGGTCTTGCCGGTGCTCAGCAGCTTTTGCATTTGCTCACGATCGACCGCTTGCTGCAGGATCATGGTGCCGGTCTTGAAATCGCAACTCGGCGTAGGCTGCGCCAGGGTAGGCACCGACTTTTCACAGACGTAGTTTTTGCCGTGCTCATGCACCGGACTGCCGCACTTGGGGCAGGCGCCTAAGGAGGCGTTGTCGCCAAAATCAACGATCTCGCCGGTCTCGGCATTCTTGTCATCGCCAAAGTCGAACTCCAGCTTGAAATTCTTGGCCTCTTCATCGAACTTGATCACCATCTCGGCGGTGAAAGGCCAGCCGGCCTTGGACCGGAAACCATCGAGCGGGCCGATCTTTTTGTCGCGCAGGAACTGCTCGACTTCCGCGACTTCAAAGGTCCGGCCGGCCGGCGTCTTGCCGAACGAAAACCCGCAACCCTCGGTGCTGCCCGACGGGCCGGTGCAGGTGTAGCGCCGGTAGTTTTCGCGCATGATGCCGCCACAGTTCGGGCAGGGCGCCTGGAGCGTGGCGTAGTCGCCCGGAATGGTGTCCTTGTCATAGCCCTTGGCCTTGCCTACCAGGCGTTCGGTCATGGCGGCGATCTCGGCCATGAAGCTTTCGCGGCTGAGCTGGCCGCGCTCCATTTGCGCCAGCTTGTGCTCCCACTCACCGGTCAGGTCGGCACGGGAGAGCTCCTCCACGCCGAGGCCGCGCAGCAACGTCATGAGCTGAAAGGCCTTGGCCGTGGGGATGAGTTCGCGCCCTTCGCGCAGCATGTACTTTTCGGCGATCAGGCCCTCGATGGTGGCCGCCCGCGTCGCAGGCGTGCCCAGGCCTTTTTCCTGCATGGCTTCGCGCAACTCGTCGTCTTCGATCGTCTTGCCCGCCCCTTCCATGGCGCCCAGCAAAGTGGCCTCGGTGTAGCGTGCGGGGGGACGGGTTTTCAGGCCCTTGGGGTCCACGGCCTCGGCCAGCACCATCTCACCGGGCTTGACCGGCACCAGGCTCTGGCCTTTGTCGCCGTCCTTGGCGTCAGCGACTTCGTCGGCCGCTTCCTTGCCGTAAATGGCCAACCAGCCGGGCTTGACCAAGACCTTGCCCTCGGTCTTGAAGCTGTGCGGGGCCACCGTCGAAATACGCGTCGTGACCAGGTACTCGGCGCTCGGGAAAAACACGGCCATGAAGCGGCGCACGACCAGGTCGTAGAGCTTTTGTTCGGCATCACTCAGGCCGCTGGGCGCCTGCAAGGTCGGGATGATGGCGAAGTGATCGCTGACCTTGGCGTTGTCAAAAATGCGTTTGCTCGGCTTGATGTAGTTGTTGTTGAGCGCCGTCAGCGCATACGGCGCCAGGTGTTTCATGTCGCTGTTGCCCAGCATCTCAAAGGTTTGCTTGACCACCGGCAGGTAGTCTTCGGGCAGGGCGCGCGAGTCGGTACGCGGGTAGGTCAGGGCTTTGTGGCGCTCGTACAGACTTTGCGCAATCGACAGCGTGGTCTTGGCCGAAAAACCGAACTTGCCGTTGGCCTCGCGCTGCAGCGACGTCAGGTCAAACAAAAGGCCGGCGGCCTGCGTCGTCGGTTTGGACTCCTCGGTGACGCTGGCCTTCTTGCCGCGCACAGCCTGGGCAATCGCCTGGGCTTCGCGCTCGGACCAGACGCGATCAGCCTTTTGTTCGGCATCTGGCTCGGCACCCTCAGCGGTGGCCGGCTTTTTCCACCGGGGGTCAAACCACTTGGCCGGGTAATCGCCGGCCTCGGCCGCGAAGGTGGCGTGAATTTCCCAGTAGTCGCGGCTGACAAACTTGCGGATTTTTTCTTCGCGCTCGACCACCACCGACAAGGTCGGCGTTTGCACGCGGCCGACCGTGGTCAAGAAGAAACCGCCGTCGCGTGAGTTGAAGGCGGTCATGGCGCGGGTGCCGTTGATGCCCACCATCCAGTCGGCTTCTGAGCGGCAGCGCGCGGCGTCGGCCAGCGGCAGCATTTGCGCGTCGGTGCGCAGATGCGCAAAGCCATCGCGAATGGCCGCAGGCGTCATCGACTGCAGCCACAGCCGTTTGACCGGGTGCTTGACCTTGGCGTATTGCTGAATCAGACGAAAGATCAGCTCGCCCTCGCGGCCCGCGTCGCAGGCGTTGACCAAAGCAACCACGTCCTTGCGCTTGGCCAGCTTGACGATGGCGTTGAGCCGGGTTGTGGTCTTGTCGATGGGCTTGAGGTCAAAGTAAGGCGGGATCACGGGCAAGTTGGCAAAGCTCCACTTGCCACGCTTGACGTCGAACTCTTCGGGCGCCTGGATCTCGACCAGATGACCCACGGCCGAGGTGATGACCCAGTCGTCGCCCTCGAAGTACTCGTCATGCTTTTCGAACTTGCCGGCCGTCGGCGTCAGCGCTCGAACAATGTCTTGGGCCACCGAGGGCTTTTCTGCAATCACCAGCGTTTTCATAAGAACTTCTTCAACCCTTGTAGATCTTCATAGCGTCGGGAAATCAACGCCCGACTTGCGCTTTAACCACTTCTCACTGCGTCCGCGCCCCACCCACCTGCGGCCACGCCAGCGACGGCCCGGCACAAAAACAACGCCTGCTCGCCCGCCAGTAAACCACAAGCGCCCGGCACGCCGCTGCAAATGGCCCCGAACTTACCCGTCAAACGCCTCCGTCTTTGATGGCTTGCTCCTTACAATAAGGGTCCTCGTGCGCACGCGCAGGCGCGCGCACCTGCATGGATTAACCATACCAAATTTTCATCCGTGTCAAAAAACAGGCCCTCCGCTCCCCCGCCCGCCAAAACCACGAAAGCGGCGCCCGCGGCGTCGGGTCGCCGCATCCAGACGCGCCGCTCGGGCGTGCACGGAAAAGGCATGTTTGCCGTGCAGGATCTGGCCGAGGGCGAGACCCTGATTGAATACGTGGGTGAAATCATCAGCTGGAAAGAAGCGCTGCGCCGCCATCCCCACGACCCGACGGACCCAAACCACACCTTCTATTTTCACGTCGACGAAAAGCATGTGATTGACGCCAAGCACGGCGGCAACTCCTCGCGCTGGATCAATCACAGTTGCGCGCCCAACTGCGAAGCCGATGAGCAAGATGGCCGCGTCTTCATCAAGGCGCTGCGCAACATTCCCGCCGGCCAAGAACTGTTCTACGACTACGGCCTGATCATCGACGCGCCGTACACCAAAAAACTCAAGGCAGCA
>CAIMVC010000140.1 GCA_903844825.1 uncultured Burkholderiales bacterium
ACCGCCCGCTGAGTGCTGTGCGGCGGCTGACTGCGCGCGCGCGCTGGCCTCGGCCAGACGCTCGGTGGTCAACGGATGCGAGCGTAAATACGGAAACCCGCCGCTGTCGTTGAGCCGCGAGGCCTGCTGCAGTTTTTCAAACATGCCGGTGACGCCGCGCGCGTCAAAGCCGGCGTCGGTCATGACGCCCGAGCCGATACGGTCAGCTTCGCGCTCCATGTCGCGCGAAAAATTAAGCTGCCCCTGCGCTGCCACGGCCTGACCACCGACGATGGCGGCCCCAGCGGCGTCGGGGTTTTTGCTGGCCGCCAGCACCCCCAAAATCATGGCGGCAACCAGCCACGGCGCCTGGCGCTGCTGCTGCGTCATGAGCCGCGAAATATGCCGCTGCGTGACGTGGCTCAGCTCATGCCCCAGCACAGCGGCGAGCTCGTCGGCATTGCTGACCACGGCGATCAAGCCGGTGTGCACGCCCAGGTAGCCGCCCGGCAAGGCAAAAGCGTTGACCGTGCGGTTGCGCGCCAAAAAGAGCTGCCAGGCAAAACGCTCTTCGAGTTCGGGGCTTAACTCACCCCGCTTGCGGGCAGCGATCACCAGGGGTTGCCAGACGTCCTGCAGGTAGTCGTCGAGCACCGGGTCTTCCAGGTATTCGGGGTCGCGGTAGATGCTGGCGGCAATGCGGTCGCCCAGTCGCCGCTCGGCACCGGCCGCCAGTTCGGAGCCGTCCCCCAGCGCGGGCAAAGCACTGCTACGCTGGGCCAGCGCCAAGCCACCGCAGGCCAGCAGCCAGGTCACCATGACGGCCCGCACTGCGCACTTCAGGCCTGGCGTTTTGGCGCGCTTCGCAGTGGGTTCGAGTGAAGGCGCCGTGTCGCTGGCGCGAAAAAAATGAAGGTAAAGCATCGACTTATGATGAGGCCTGTATGTAAAGGTTAGGTAACCAGATGACTTCTCCTTCGTCACTCACCCATTTTGACGCACACGGCCAGGCCCACATGGTCGACGTGGGCGAAAAATCTGCCACGCACCGCGTGGCCACCGCCAGCGGCCGCATCGTCATGCGCCCCGAAACGCTGGCGCTGATCGTCTCGGGCAATGCCAAAAAAGGCGACGTGCTGGGGATCGCCCGCATCGCCGCCATCATGGCTGCAAAAAAAACCAGCGAACTGATCCCCCTGTGCCACCCGCTGGCCCTGACCCGCGTCGCCGTTGCCTTCGAGACCGACGAAGCCAGTCACAGTGTCAGCTGCCAGGCCACGGCCGAAACCGTGGGCCCCACAGGCGTGGAAATGGAGGCCCTGACCGCCGTGCAAGTGGGCCTGCTGACCATCTACGACATGTGCAAGGCCGTGGACCGCGGCATGACGATCACCGACTGCAAGCTGCTGGAAAAGCATGGCGGTAAAAGTGGAAGCTTTGTGGCGGACAAGTGAACGCTCACAAATCAACCACTTAGGAGCACGGCGAAGCGTCGTTTGTCCAAGTCCTGTCCAAAGGAGGAGCCGGAGATGGCTTGCCTTCAGGCAAGGTGGTGCTCAGCGCCCGGCATAACGGATCATGAAGGCTGCGTTGAACACCAGCGCTTACACGCCATCATGGTGCGCCGACGCTTGGCGACGTGACGACGTGACGCGGCGCGACTTCAGCTTGCGGTTTAAACCGTCATTAGTTCGAACCCGTACAAGCAATAGGGAACACCGGGTTGTAGGCAGTGCTCCATCCCGATGGGAGCGATCCCGCTGCCCACGGGGTGCTCGTGTTAGACATATTGGCCAAATAGGCACAAAAGTTTTGGGTTTTGCCGTACACCCCAGCAGGGACGCATTGAGTAATGAAATTTGCCCCTTTCATGCAGGTCTTCACGCAGTCAGCGTTGGTGGTGCATGTTGGAATTTGCGCCGGTGCAGGTGTAGCTGCTTGCGCAGAGGCCTGTGAGATCGCCACGAAAAAAAGCAAGGCGGCCGAGGATAGGTAACTCATATTTTTCACTCTAAACTTTCAGTGAGAATGGACTTCCACTTTCAAGATTTATTGTGACACGGCATTTTGAATTTGTGTCTCTGATTTGTGGTCCCCAATGAACAGAAGGCGTCCTTGCTATCAAGCAAGTTCGGCGGCGGCAAGAGCGGGAGCTTCGTGGCGCAGAAGTAGCCACTAACAAATCAACAGCTAAGCGAGCCTCAAAAAATAGGCTTGCTCCATACCTGCGCCACCGAAGACATGGAATGGCTGCAATCAGCTTCCGCAGCAACAGTTCGCAAGCACGTGTCCGGCGCAAGGGGAACCCCGCCGAGACGCGGAGCGATCGGCACGGCCGCCAGATTTTTTCCCCTAGGGCTCGGCCCTCGTACAAGCAAGGCTGCCACTTCGCCAAATTTTCGCTATGGTAAGATCGCAAATGTTAAAAATTGTGTTTCCGTCGATCATGAAAGCAATCCCAATGGTGAAAAAAATTGTGCTCGGCTTCTTGTGTGGTGCTGTGTGCTCTATTGCGCCGAGCGCATATGCGCAAGCATCTGATGCAAGCAAGCTTGGTGGCTATGAACTTAAGCCCTATTTTCAAGGGGCTTTAGGCCTTCAACGACTCAGCTCACCGAGTTCCACAGGCATGGCCATGGACTTGAACGCGTCGCAGACCAATAACTCGGTGCGTGCCGCAGTCGGCGTGCAAATCAACGAGCACTTTGGTATTGAGGGCACCTGGTTCCATTTGCCCAGTGCAACGCTGCAGACCAAGACCGGGGATGCCACTTACAAAGGGGCCGCCTATGTGGTCAGTCTTACCGCAAGTGTGCCCGTTCAAAAGGACGTGAATCTGGTGGGGCGCCTGGGCGTAGGCCGATCGGATGTGGATGTTGTTGTGCCTGCCACAACTTACAAGTCCTTCTCGCGACAGGATTTGACGGTCTGGGGTTTGGGTATCCGCTTCGCCGTTGATAAATCAAAAGACGTGACGATTGATTACGACAACCTGGGTGCTGTGGGTAAGTATGCGTTGGGAGACCGTGTCAAGACTGACATGCTTTCTTTCGGTTTGCGCTTCAAGTTTTGATACGGAATAACAGGATTGATATGAAACACTTGATCATGAATGCCCCGCGCTGGTTGGCGCCCGCTCTCATGAGTGGCTTGGTTTTACTCGGATGCGGCGGTGGGGCCGAATTTGATTCGAGCGCCGTGAAGGTCGGAGGCACTGTCGCAGGGCTGAATAACTCGACCTCGGTTCAATTGACCTACGGTAATGCTGGGAACGTGGTGACGGTGTCGCAAAACGGCTCGTTCCAGTTTCCAAAGACGCTACCGTTCAACACCAGCTATGCCGTTACGGTTGGCACTCAACCGACTAACCAGACCTGTTCGGTGGCCAATGGGAGTGGCACTGCCCGGGCAGCGGTCTCGAACATCGCCGTCACGTGCGTCACCAATGGTTACACGATCGGCGGCACCGTGTCTGGCCTGACTGGGACAGTTGGCTTGAGTAACGGCGGTGAGACGATTGCTGTGGCTGCCAACGGCAGCTTCACTTTCCCGACGCTGACAACATCGGCCTACAGTGTGACCGTGAGTCAGCAACCGGGTAGCGGAATGTATTGTTCTGTCTCGAGAGGCTCTGGAACTCCTTCCGCCAACGTCACGAACGTCAGTGTTTCGTGCACGACGTCAGTGAGTAATCCGAGCTGCCCGGCGGGTCAGTACCTCACGGGTATCAGTGGTGCAAACGGCGCCATCGTCGATCGGATCGCTGTTCGCTGTGCAGGGGTGGTCGGCAATGTGATTGACACCATCAACTCGGTAGATGGGGCATTTGTTGGCGGGCCTGGCGGCAGTTCATTCCCCTCCTTCACTTGCCCTGCTGGCGAGTGGGTGTCTGGCATCTCGGGCCGTAACGGCGCGGGCGATTACCCTACTGCGTTGGCAAGCATCCAGGTCACCTGCAGTGGTGGTAGCCAGAGCATCGCCTACAACAACACCGCTGGAAACGCCGCCTTCTCGTATTCTTGCT
>CAIMVC010000141.1 GCA_903844825.1 uncultured Burkholderiales bacterium
CCGCGAACTGGCTTCGGGTTTGTCGGCTCCCATTGGTTTTAAAAATGGCACCGACGGCAATATTCGCATTGCCACTGACGCGATTCAGGCGGCGGCGCGCGGCCATCACTTTTTGTCGGTCCACAAAAACGGCCAGGTGGCGATTGTGCAAACCAACGGCAACCGCGATTGCCATGTGATTTTGCGCGGCGGCAAGGCGCCTAATTACGACGCGGCCAGCGTGGCTGCTGCCTGCAAAGACCTCGAGGCCGCCAAGTTGCCGGCCACCTTGATGGTGGACTGCAGTCATGCAAACAGTTCCAAGCAGCATGAAAAGCAGCTTGACGTGGCGCGCGACATCGCCGCACAGGTCGCTGGCGGCTCGCGCCAGGTCTTCGGCCTGATGGTTGAAAGCCACCTCACTGCGGGCGCGCAAAAGTTCACGCCGGGCAAGGACGACCCCAAGGCGCTGAATTACGGCCAGAGCATCACGGACGCCTGCCTGTCCTGGGACCACTCGACCGAGTTGCTGGAGGTGTTGTCCCAAGCCGTGTTGGCCCGCCGCACCAGGGGCTGAAAGGCCTCCCGCTTGCCGGGAGCGGCCGTTCTGAGATCAACTGTGAGCCTGCAGGGCTTGCAGCAGCTTGGCATGCACGCCACCAAAGCCGCCGTTGCTCATGCACAAAATATGGTCGCCGGGTCGTACCGACGCCATGACCTGCTGAACCAGCGCTTCGACTTTGTCAGACACCCGAGCCCGCTCCCCCATGGGAGCCAGCGCTTGAGCCGCGTCCCAGTCAAGCCCGGCGGTGTGGCAAAAAGCCAGGTCGGTCTGCTCCAGGCTCCAGGGCAGCAGCGACTTCATGGCGCCTAACTTCATGGTGTTGCTGCGGGGCTCGAAGACTGCCAGGATGCGTGCCCGGCCGACCTGGCGCCGCAGGCCGTCGACCGTGGTCCGAATGGCGGTGGGATGGTGTGCAAAGTCGTCATAGACCGTGATGGCTTGCGCGCCGGTACCTACCTGGCCGCGCACCTCCATGCGACGCTTGACATTGTGAAAGTCGGCCAGTGCCTCAGCGGCCTGGGCCGCACTGACGCCCACGTGCTCGGCAGCGGCCATGGCCGCCAGTGCATTGAGCTGATTGTGAACACCCCCGATGGCCCATTGCACGCGGGCGACGGTCTGGCCCGAACGCTGAACCTCAAAGTCGTGCGGTTCACCGAAGGCGCTAAAGCCCTCATGGGCTGGCGCAGCCTGGCTAAAAAGTACCTGCTCACTCCAGCATCCCTGCGCCAGCACGCGCTGCAGGCTGGCTTCTGCTGCATTGACGACGACCCGCCCTCGGGCCGGCACCGTTCGGATCAGGTGGTGAAACTGTCGCTCGATCGCCGCGAGGTTGTCAAAAATATCGGCATGGTCAAATTCCAGGTTGTTCAGGATCGCCGTGCGCGGCCGGTAGTGAACGAACTTGCTGCGCTTGTCAAAAAAGGCGGTGTCGTACTCGTCGGCCTCGATGACGAAGCAGGGGCCCTGGCCCAGACGCGCTGACACGCCAAAGTTCAGGGGTACGCCGCCGATCAGAAAGCCCGGCTGCAAACCGGCCCGCTCCAGAATCCAGCTGAGCATGGCGGTGGTCGTGGTCTTGCCGTGGGTGCCCGCGACCGCCAGCACATGGCGACCTTGCAGCACATGCTCGGCCAGCCACTGCGGACCGCTGGTGTAAGCCAGGCCACGGTCAAGAATTTCTTCCATCAGGGGGAACTTGGGGCTGCCATCGGCCAGCCGGCCACGCGAGACCACGTTGCCGACGACAAACATGTCCGGATCAAAGCCGGTTTGCTCAAGTTGGTCGGCTCTGTAGCCCTCGACCAGCTCAATGCCCAAGGCCCGGAGCTGATCGCTCATGGGGGGGTAAACGCCGGTGTCGCAGCCGGTGACCTGGTGGCCGGCTTCGCGCGCCAGCGCGGCCAGGCCGCCCATGAAGGTTCCGCAAATCCCCAAAATATGTATGTGCATAGGCGTCATTTTAGGGAGCTGAGCCGGGCGTCCTCTCAGCGACTGCCGCCCAGGTACGCTGAGGTTGATGAGGCGCTGGTCATGACGGCCTGACTATTGGTCAATTCCGCCCAAGACCCTCTACATCCCATGCAGCCCGGTGGCGTGCAAAATCGAGAGGTGACCAACTGCCCCTATCCCATGAGCCGAAAGGCCGAAATCGCCGCCTCTGCTGCGGCGCTGATTGTCGAGGAAGGACTCGAATACGGTCCGGCCAAGCGCCGCGCCGTCAAGCAGTTGGGCCTGCCCCAGCGCTCGGAGCTGCCGGGCAACGAGGAGGTTGAGGAGGCCGTGCGCGAGTACATCGCAATTTTTTGCGCCGACACCCAACCGGGTGAACTGCGTGCCCTGCGTGAACTGGCTCTGGTCTGGATGAAGCGCATGGCTGACTTTCGCCCCTATCTGGGTGGGGCCGTCTGGCGCGGCACGGCCACCCGGCTGTCTGATATTTATATCCAGCTGTTTTGTGACGACTCGAAATCCGCGGAACTCAGCTTGATCGAGCACCAGGTTGACTACGAGCCGCGAACGGTCACCGGCTTTACTGGCGACAGCGTTGAGGCCCTGAGCGTGCCGAGTTTGTGCAAACCGCTCCAGGAAACCGTTGGGGTTCATCTGATGGTGTACGACCATGATCATTTGCGCGGCGCGCTCAAGCCTGATGCCAGCGGCCGCAGTCCCCGGGGTGATACGGCAGCGGTTGAACGCCTGCTGATGCGTGAGGAAACATCATGAACCGTCGTTATTTTGCAGTTGCCGGCGTCGCTGCAGTTGCGGGCTTGGCCGGCTGGGGTGCTGCCCGCTGGTCGGGCGGTGGCCGTCCGGGATCATCTGGTTTGAGCTCTGAAACTGTGGCTTTTTGGGGCAGCGTTCTTGAAACGCCCGAGGGCCAGGCACTGCCTTTACAACGATTTTCAGGCCAGCCCTTGCTGGTGAATTTTTGGGCGACCTGGTGCCCGCCCTGTGTCGAGGAACTCCCGCTTTTAAATCGCTTTTACCTTGAACAAAGGACAAAAGGATGGAACGTGTTGGGAATTGCCATTGATCAGCCCAGTGCCGTGCGGGCCTGGCTTGCGAAAAAGCCACTCGCCTTCGCGGTGGGTATGGCGGGTCTTCAGGGTACCGAGTTGAGCAAAAGTCTGGGCAATCAGAGTGGAGGTCTGCCGTTTTCGCTTGTATTTGCAAAGTCGGGTGCGGTCTTGCATCAAAAATCTGGCCAGGTCCAGCCAGCGGAGTTGGCTCAATGGGCTGCTCAGATTTAAGATGATTGCCATGACTTGAGGCGAACGGCTGCAAAAATCAGCTCAAAATGCGTTAAAGTTCGTCTGCCTTGAAGATTTTGGCTGTTTGATCGGGCTGGCTTCGGCTGAATTGACTGATCATGCAAGATGGCCCGGCTGCCAGCAGGCAGTCGAGTGCAGCCAGATTCCTGCAGCAGGAGTGCCAAAAAGAAGTGAAATGGCGCGATTTGACCGACGAAGCTGGGTAATGGAGCGGATCATGTCGCGAAGCTCGATTTTTGTCAAAGTCAACTACTGAGCCGAAATTAAAGTCTAGAGCTCTCCTGCGGGAGGCTTGTCAATAACAAGGGGTGGTCTCGGAAGATTGCCTCTTTGCCGGAGAAAACAATGGATCTACGCAAACTCAAGACGCTGATTGATCTGGTGTCGGAATCGAATGTTTCCGAGCTGGAAATTACCGAAGCTGAAGGCAAGGTCAGGATTGTCAAATCCGGCGGAGCGCCCATGGTCATGCAGGCGCCTGTTCAGATGCAGCCGCTTGTTCAGGCGGCGCATCTGCCTGCGGCCGTTGCCGAGATGCCAGCGGCGGTTGTTGAGGCCACCGGACATGCCGTCAAGTCGCCGATGGTCGGCACGTTCTACCGCTCCGCCAGCCCGGGCGCCAAGGCCTTTGTCGAGGCCGGCAGCCAGGTCAAGGAAGGCGAGACGATCTGCATCATCGAAGCCATGAAGATCCTCAACGAAATCGAGGCTGACAAGTCCGGCACCGTCACCAAGATCATGTGCGAAAACGGCCAGGCCGTGGAGTACGGGCAGACCCTCTTCGTCATCGAGTAAGAGACCGCCTGCCCTTCAATCCGGACCGATACCACGCATGTTTAAAAAAATACTGATCGCCAATCGCGGGGAAATTGCCCTGCGGATCCAGCGGGCCTGCCGTGAACTGGGCGTCAAGGCCGTGATGGTCTACTCTGAGGCTGACCGCGAAGCGAAGTACATCAAACTGGCTGACGAGTCGGTGTGCATCGGCCCAGCCCCTTCGGCGTTGAGCTACCTCAACATGCCCGCCATCATCGCGGCGGCGGAAGTTACCGACGCTGAAGCCATTCATCCGGGCTACGGGTTTTTGAGTGAAAACGCCGACTTTGCCGAGCGTGTTGAAAAAAGCGGCTTCAAGTTCATCGGCCCGACGCCCGAGTCGATTCGCATCATGGGTGACAAGGTCTCGGCCAAGCAGGCCATGATCAAGGCGGGTGTGCCTTGCGTGCCGGGCTCCGAGGGGGCTCTGCCCGACGACGGACCGGTCATCAAACGTATCGCCAAGTCGATCGGTTACCCGGTCATCATCAAGGCTGCGGGCGGCGGCGGTGGGCGCGGCATGCGCGTTGTGCACACCGAAGCGGCGCTGATTCACGCGGTGCAGACCACCAAGGCCGAGGCGGGAGCCGCCTTTGGCAACCCGGCGGTCTACATGGAAAAATTTCTGCAAAACCCGCGCCACATCGAAATTCAGATCATGGCCGACCAGCATAAAAATGCGGTGTGGCTTGGCGAGCGCGATTGCTCCATGCAACGACGCCACCAAAAAGTCATTGAAGAGGCGCCAGCGCCAGGCATTCCGCGCAAATTGATCGAGAAAATTGGCGAGCGTTGCGTGGCGGCTGTCAAGAAAATTGGCTACCGTGGTGCCGGCACTTTTGAATTTCTGTTCGAAAACGGTGAGTTTTATTTCATTGAAATGAATACCCGTGTGCAGGTCGAGCATCCGGTGACCGAGTGGGTCACAGGGGTCGATATCGTGAAGACGCAGATCATGGTGGCTGCAGGGGAGCGCCTGCCGTTTACCCAGCGCCAAATCGAGATCAAGGGTCACGCGATTGAGTGCCGCATCAATGCCGAGGACCCTTACAAGTTCACGCCTTCGCCGGGTCGCATCACGACCTGGCATACGCCCGGTGGCCCGGGTGTGCGGGTGGACTCTCACATTTATGCGAACTATTTTGTTCCGCCTAATTACGACTCCATGATCGGCAAAATTATTGTGCATGGGGACACCCGCGAACAGGCGCTGGCCCGTATGCGCACGGCGCTGGCCGAGACAGTGGTTGAGGGCATCAATACCAATATTGCGCTGCACCGTGAGTTGATGGTCGATGCCAAATTCATGGACGGCGGCACCAACATCCACTACCTCGAAGAGTGGCTGTCCAAGCGTCAGCGCTGAGCCTGCGCGCCTTGTGTTTCTGATTTTTCTGGGGTGTTATGAGCCTTTTTGAGCTGGTCTTGCTGGCACCCGTTGATACGGTAGAAATCCTCAGTGAGGCGCTGGACGCACTTGACGCGCTGAGTGTGTCGGTGGAGGATGCCGACGCGCACACGCCTGCTGAGCAGGCTCTGTTTGGCGAGCCGGGCATGCCGCCACCCAAATCTGGCTGGGAGCGCTCGCGGGTCGTTGCGCTGTTTGCCAGCGAAGCCCTGGCGCGTGAAGCGTCTGACTTGCTGGCCCTGCAGGCATTTTTTGAGGGCTGCAGCCTGCTTGCGGTTAGCGCAGTGCCTGACCAGGACTGGGTGCGTCTGACGCAATCGCAGTTTGTGCCGGTGGACATCACCCCTGAGTTCTGGATTGTGCCGACCTGGCACGAGCCACCGGCCCAAGCCCGGCAAGTCATCCGGCTGGACCCGGGTCTGGCATTCGGCACGGGAACGCACCCGACGACGCGCATGTGTCTGCGCTGGATTGCGGCGGGCTTGCCGCAACAGCCCGCCGGCCAGCGCGGCTCGCTGGGCAGGGTGCTGGATTACGGTTGCGGCTCCGGCATCCTGGCCATTGGTGCCGCCAAATTTGGCGCTGACCAAATTGACGCTGTCGACATCGATGAGGCGGCCGTGCAGTCCACCCTTGCCAACGCCCACGCCAATGCTGTCGCGCTCAACGCCGGTCTGCCCGACCAAGCGCAAGGCGCATATCAGACGGTATTGGCCAACATTCTGGCCACCCCGCTGAAAGTACTGGCGCCGCTGTTGTGCGCGCATGTGGCGCCGGGCGGCTCCCTGGTTCTGGCCGGAATTCTGGAGCGTCAGGCCGATGAGCTCAAGGCGGCCTACGCGCCCTATTGCGCGTTGTCGGTGGCAGACACCCAGGAAGGCTGGGTCCTGATGACGGCCCGCTTCTGAAAGCCCGCCGAGCGGCTGTCGCTGACGCAATGACTGGCTTACGCGCTGCGCTTTTTTCAAGGGTACGCGCCTGGCCCTGTACCGACGTCCTGAATCGGCTTTTGCCATCGGCCCTTGGCTTGCGGTGCAACCCGGGCCTCTTGCTCGCCCGGTTTTTGGACCGGTACCTTCTTGGCTCGGGTGGTGTGCATGCCGACTCCTGAGACGGCTGACACAGGTTTTGCGCTGCCGGTTGAGGGTGGCGATGCCGGCGCTTTGCCGGCACACCAGCCGTCTGCGCCAGCGCGGGCGTCATGGCTGGGCGGGCGGTGGCGCTGGGCTGGGCTGGCCCTGTTGTTAGCAGTTTGCTTGCTCGGTCAGATAGCCGTTCAAGAGCGCGACCGACTGGCTGCGCAGAGACCCGTGCTGATTCCACTGCTTGAGAGGCTGTGCGGTTGGTTAGGTTGCGAGTTGCGTGCCTTGCAGCAAATCGAGTCGGTCGTGATTGACCGCTCGTCCTTCGTGCCGTTGGCGGCGGGGGCTTTTCAGCTGGACCTGGCGTTGAAGAACCTGTCTGAATTGCCTCAGGCATTGCCCTGGCTGGAGTTGAGCTTGATGGACGAACGCCAGCAGGTGCTGGTGCGCAAGGTATTTACCCTGGCACACCTGACCGTTGGTGCGACGGTACTCAAGAGCCTGCCGCCTGGGGGACAATGGGGAGGCTCTGTTCAGCTTGGCCTAAGCCCTGCAGCGTCACCGCCCGCTGCCTCCACTGCTTCTGACGCCTCTGCGGGAGTGGCCGGTTACCAGCTTCGCATCTTTTATCCCTGACCCAACAGAAAGAACACTATGCCCGCCTTGATTTGCGGCTCCCTGGCCTTTGACACCATCATGACCTTCGAAGGTCGTTTTGCCGAGCAGATCATGCCCGAGCAATTGCACATTCTCAATGTTTCCTTTTTGGTGCCAGGCTTGCGCCGTGAGTTCGGCGGTTGCGCTGGAAATATCGCCTACAGCTTGCGCCAGTTAGGGGGCACTGCCCTGCCCATGGCGACGGTGGGTACCGACGGCGCAGACTATGTGGCCCGGCTGCAGGCGCATGGCATCAGCACCGAATTTGTCCGCGAGTTGCAGGGCAGCTACACGGCGCAGGCCATGATCATGACCGACCGGGATAACAATCAGATCACAGCATTTCACCCGGGTGCCATGTCTGAAGCGCATCTCACGAAGGTTCCAGCAGGCGGTGGCATAGACATTGCCATCATTTCGCCCGATGGGCGCGATGCCATGCTTGAGCATGCCGAGCAGTTACGGGCGGCAGCAATTCCCTTTGTATTCGATCCCGGTCAGGGCCTGCCGATGTTTGATGGTGAAGAGCTCAGACAGTTCGTGGAACTGGCGACCTGGGTGACCGTCAACGACTACGAGGGGCGTATGCTGAGCGAGCGCACAGGCATGAGCAGCGCTGAAATTTCAAAGCGGGTTCAGGGGCTGGTCGTTACGTTGGGTGCGCAGGGTTGCGAAGTCTGGGTCGATGGCGCCATGACCTTGGTGCCACCGGTCAAGGCAGACAAGCTGGTCGACCCCACTGGTTGTGGCGATGCCTTTCGCGGCGCGCTACTCTTTGGCCTTGAAAAAGGCTGGTCACTGAGGGCTTGTTGTGAATTGGGTAACCGTGTTGGTGCCCACAAAATTGCCACACCGGGTTGCCAAAACTACACCCTGGACGGTATTCGTCCGGTCTGATGGTTTGATCCTGGCGCGCCAGGGGGACATTGCCTGCGTCGTCAGGCATTCGAGTATCAGCCGGGCACCGACCTCAGGCGACCAGGCGCGTCCAGTCGGCGAGGTCCGCAGCGTCTGCCGTGACGTGAAATTGCTTGCGTCGTGACGTCGCCCCGCGTACCAGGCTGACCTGACTTTGAGGCAAGCCCAGTTGTTTGGCCAGCCATTTGAGCAGAGCGTCGTTGGCCTTGCCGTCGACGGGTGGTGCGTGCAGCCTGACTCGCAAGGCCTCCTGGCCTGCTTGACCATACTGACCGTCCAGCACGGTTCGGGCGGCGTTCGGGATGACGTGAACATCGACCAGCACACCGCCACGTTTGTCCCGCTGAAGAAAGGGTACGACCGGCAGGCTCGCGTCCTGTGATGGCGGCAGTGTTGGCGGAGGGTTTGCTTTCAAGCGGTACCTGCTGATGCGGAAGTGAGGGCTTGGCGTGATGAGGCGCAGTCAGAAAAAAGCCCGGCATCTTTCGATGTCGGGCTTTGAGCAGAGTTACCTTACTGCTTACGGCTTGCTGGCTGTTGGAAACGGCCAGGCAGCTTGCGGGTTCAGTGTTGTCTGAGCCGCGGGGCCGGCCGGGGCAGCGGGTGCTTTGGCAGCGGGTGTCTTCGCGGCTTTTTTGGCAGCGGGCTTTTTCGCAGCTTTCTTGGCAGCCGGTTTTTTGGCGGCTACTTTCTTGGCTGCAGCTTTCTTTGCAGGCGCTTTCTTGGCAGCAGCTTTTTTCGCTGGTGCTTTCTTCGCTGCAACTTTGGTTGCGGCCGGCTTCTTGGCGGCTACTTTTTTGGCTGCAGCTTTCTTAGCTGGCGCTTTGGTCGCGACAGCTTTCTTCGCAGCTACTTTTTTGGCAGCTACTTTTTTGGCAGCCACTTTTTTAGCTGGTGCTTTGGTCGCAACAACTTTTTTCGCGGGTGCTTTTTTAGCGGCTACTTTTTTTGCCGCGGCCGGTGCTTTTTTAGCGGCCGGTGCTTTTTTTGGTGCAGCTGTTTTAGCTGCTGATTTTTTCGCAGTTGCCATAGTTTTCTCCTTGATCACATTGCAAAGAGCACTTCACGTCTGGAGCACGCAAAGCGATTCACGGCGTTGGGCCATCGGACGAACCGTGGCCCAGCGCCGCGAACGGGGGAGCAAAACCCTGCGTATCCTCTGGCGGGACACTGGCGGGGTGATGCATTGTCTTGAATCATCTTATGGGTCACAAGGGTCGAATCAGTCCCACGACAGGGCGCCACCGGACTGGTATTCGATGACCCGGGTTTCGAAGAAGTTACGCTCCTTCTTCAGGTCGATCATTTCGCTCATCCAGGGGAAAGGATTTTCCTCGTTGGGGAACAAAGTTTCAAGACCGATCTGGGTGGCGCGCCTGTTGGCGATGTAGCGCAGATAGCCCTTGAACATGGAGGCGTTCAGACCCAACACGCCGCGCGGCATGGTGTCTTCTGCGTAGCGGTATTCAAGCTCGACAGCCTTCATGAACAAGGCCTTGATTTCAGCCTTGAACTCCGCCGTCCACAGTTGAGGATTTTCGAGCTTGAGCTGATTGATCAGGTCGATCCCGAAATTGCAGTGCATGGACTCGTCACGCAAAATGTACTGATACTGCTCGGCAGCACCCGTCATCTTGTTCTGACGACCAAGCGCCAGGATTTGCGTGAAGCCGACGTAAAAGAACAGTCCTTCCATCAGGCAGGCAAAAACGATCAGCGACTTCAGCAGTGTCTGGTCGTTTTCGAGCGTGCCGGTCTTGAAGTTGGGATCGGAAATCGCCTCAATGAAGGGAATCAGAAACTGGTCCTTGTCGCGAATCGACTGGACTTCGTTATAGGCGTTGAAAATCTCACCTTCATCCAGACCCAGCGACTCCGTGATGTACTGGTAGGCGTGGGTGTGAATGGCCTCTTCAAAAGCCTGACGCAGCAAGAACTGCCGGCATTCCGGCGCCGTGATGTGGCGATAAGTGCCCAACACGATGTTGTTGGCGGCCAGAGAGTCGGCCGTCACAAAAAATCCCAGATTGCGCATGACCAGGCGGCGCTCGTCGTCCGTCAGGCCATTGGGGTCTTTCCACAAGGCGATGTCGCGCGTCATGTTGACTTCTTGCGGCATCCAGTGGTTGGCGCAAGTGGCCAGGTACTTTTCCCAAGCCCACTTGTACTTGAAGGGCACCAACTGATTGACGTCCGTCTGTCCGTTGATGATGC
>CAIMVC010000142.1 GCA_903844825.1 uncultured Burkholderiales bacterium
CAGCGCCTGCCTGCAGGTGTTTGGTGGTCACGGCTATGTGCGCGAATGGGGCGTCGAGCAAATCGTGCGTGATGCCCGGGTCGCCATGATCTACGAGGGCACCAATGAAATTCAGGGCATTGACCTGCTGGTGCGCAAGGTGTTGCCCGATGGCGGCCAGGCGCTGGCCGCATTGCTCGACTCTCTGGCGCAAGACCTGCCAGCCGGCCACACCGCGCACGGCCGCATCCAGCGCCTGAACGCCATGACCGCGCAACTCGTCCACGCGACCCAGGCGGACAGCGCACTGGCCTTTGGCTTGGCTGATGACTACCTGCGTGCCGTGGCGCTCGTGCTGATGGAGTGGGCCTGGGCCCGCATTGAGGCGGCACCCGACAGCCAAAGCGCGCGCTGGCAAGCCCCCGCCACGGCATTGCGCCGCCATGTGCTGCCCGAATTCGACATGCGGCTGCAAATCATCCTGGCGCGCTGCGCCGAGCGCAGCGCCGAGTTACGCGAAGGTGCAGCCGCCTGAGCGGCGGGTCGGGTCCCAGCGCCATGGCCAAACTCCCCATCAGAAGCCTGCGCATGGGCGCACGCCAGGCCCGAGCCACCCCTGCCCCGGGTGCTTCAGCCAACGAAACGACGTCGGCGGCCGACAAACCTGCCGGTGCGGCCAAGGCGTCGCCCCCTCGCGCCAAAGCTGGCAGCCACCACACCCCGCAGGCCAAGCCGACGGCTGTGCAACTTCCCGGTGAGCGAGTCGATACCAGTTACCTGGAAAGCCTGATCGGCTACAACGCGCGCCGCGCTGCGCTGGCCGTGATCGGTGTTTTTCTCGAACGCATGGCGGTCTACCAGTTGCGACCGGTCGACTTTTCGGCGCTATCGCTGATTCATCACAACGCGGGAATCACCTCGCGCCAGCTGTGCAGCGAGCTGGGCATTTTGCCGCCCAATCTGGTGGGCATCATCAACAGCTTTGAAAGGCGCAGCCTGGTGGTTCGCCGCCCGCACCCCAACGACGGTCGAGCCCAAGGCCTGCACATGACGCCGACTGGCGACGCGCTCATGCTGCAGGCTGAGGCAACGGCCAGCGCCCTGGAGCAGGACGTCGCGTCAAAACTCAGCAACGCCGAGCAAAAAAACCTGATGAAACTACTCCAAAAGGTTTATCTCTAGCTCTGCGCCGCGCCCACCCACAGATCCGAGATCCGAGACCCAACACCAGCTGATGAGCGCCATGCGTGCCAACGACAAGGCCGCCACCGAACGTTTGCCGACACTGCTCGAATCGCGCTACGCGCTGCGCGTAGCTACTCTGGGCGCTGCCGCTGCCGGCGCTTTCGCCGCGAGGCGCTAGTGTGAAGCAGGCTCCGGGGGCACGGCATCCTCGCGTCAAAAATTTTTAAACCTTCGTGCATTCCCCTGCCTTGAAAAGGGCTATCGCGCCCCTATCTCAATTATTGAATTGCCTCAACTTTTTGCACCAAGCATGTCTCAAAATCAACAATCTGAACCGAATCAAGCACTTAGCGGTGCACCCAGCCCTGAAGAACTCGAGGCAGCGCAAGCGGCCAACGAGGCTGATGCGCAAGATGCGCTGACGGCCCTGCAGGCCGAGTTGCTGACGCTGAAAGCCAAAAATGTGGAACTTTCTGACGCTTATCTGCGCGCCAAGGCCGAAGCCGAGAATGCACGCCGCCGGGCTGACGAAGAAATCAGCAAAGCTCGCAAATTTGCCGTTGAAGGTTTTGCCGAAAGCCTGCTGCCGGTCACCGACAGCCTGGAAGCTGGCTTGGGCCTGAAAGACGCCAGCGCGCAGCAAATTCGCGAAGGCACCGAAGCCACACTCAAGCAACTCAAAAGCGCGCTGGAGCGCAACAAGGTGCTGGAAATCGCCCCCGCCGCCGGCACCAAATTTGACCCACACCAGCATCAGGCCATCAGCATGG
>CAIMVC010000143.1 GCA_903844825.1 uncultured Burkholderiales bacterium
CCGATTTCACCGGCTTTGAGACGCTGCTTGAAATAGCCCAGACTGACGTAGCCCCAGATGTCGCGCGACAGATCAATCAGGATGGTGTTGCAGCGTGCCACCGCGTCGAACAACTCGGCCATGTAGTCATGCGGCTCGATCTGGATGCTGTAGGGCTGAAAAGTCAGGCCCAGGCCAGCGGGCTCGGGGGTTTCAACCACCTTGCGGCTGAAGGCTTCCCAGTCAAAGTCGGGCCAGGCCGAGAGGTGGGCGTTGTAGTTGCCGACAGCGCCATTCATCTTGGCCATGATCTTGACCCCAGCGATTTTTTCGCGCGCCTGGGCCAGTCGCACCACCACGTTGGCCAGTTCTTTGCCGACGGTGGTCGGACTGGCCGTTTGGCCGTGTGTGCGGCTGAGCATGGAGACGTCGGCGTACTGGTGGGCCATGTCGCGCAGGCGGGCAATCACCTTGTCGAGCGCCGGCAGCAACACCTGCCCGCGGCTGCTTTTGAGCTGCAGCGCGTGGCTGGTGTTGTTGATGTCTTCGCTGGTGCAGGCAAAGTGCACAAACTCGCCGGCCGCCTGCAACTGGCTGTGCCCCTCAAAGCGCGACTTGATCCAGTACTCGACCGCCTTGACATCATGGTTGGTAGTTTTTTCAATCGCCTTGATGGCCAGCGCATCAGCCTCGCTGAAGTCGGCCACCAGGCGCAACAATTCGCTGCGGGCGGCAGCGTCCAGCGGCCTGAACTCGGCAAAGCCGGCATCCGACAGGGCGATAAACCAGGCCACTTCAACCTGCACGCGGCGGTGCATATAGCCCTGCTCGGACATCAGCGGACGAAGTTCTTCAAGTTTGGCGGCGTAACGGCCGTCCAGTGGGGACAGCGCATTGATGTTGGAAAGACTCATGCTGCTGATTGTAGGCGGGGCCCCCGACGCGGACCTGGCGTGAGGTCCGGGGACAGTATCTATAGAATGCACTTCAAACGAGATTACCTGCACACGCGAACACCATGAAACTCATCGGATCAAACACCAGCCCTTATGTGCGCAAAGTGCGCATCGTCATGGCCGAAAAGAAGCTTGACTACCACTTCGTCCTGGAGGATGTGTGGGCGCCCGACACCCGGATGCCCGACGCCAACCCGCTGGGCAAGGTGCCCTGCTTGGTGATGGAAGGCGGCGAAGCCGTTTTTGACTCGCGCGTCATCGTCGAATACCTCGACACCCTGTCTCCGGTCGGCAAACTGATCCCCAGCCAGGGGCGTGAGCGGGCCGAGGTCAAGACCTGGGAAGCCCTGGCCGACGGTATCCTGGACGCGGCCATACTCGCTCGCCTGGAAGCCACCTGGAATGGGCGCACCGACGCCCAGCGCAACCAGGCCTGGATAGACCGCCAGATGGGAAAAATCGACTTGGCGCTCAAGGCCATCAGCACCGGTCTGGGCGACAAGGCCTTTTGCAGCGGCATCCACTTCAGCCTCTCCGACGTGGCCGTGGGTTGCGCCCTGGCTTACCTCGATCTGCGGTTCCCCCAGGTGCCCTGGCGTGCCAACCACAGCAACCTGGCTCGCTTGCAGGACAAGCTGGCGCAGCGCAGCAGCTTCATCGACACCGTCCCGGGCTGAACGGGCACCGGCTCGTGGGCTGGCGGCGCGCGGCTTCGCGCGGCCGATGCCAGCTCAGCTGTTAGCCCGCCGCTTGAGCCATCGCATCAGCGCGCCCACGGCGGGCAGCTTTTCGTACAACTCCTCGGCCGCATCCCAATAGTCGCGGTGAAACTCGACCAGGCCTTGCGCATTGAACTTCAGGTGCGAGCCGCCGCGTACCGTCTGCCACTCATCGGGCTTGAAGCGGCGAAAGCGAAACCGGAAATCCCAGGTCAAAAAACATTGGCGGCCTTCGACGACCTGAGCGGTAACCACAAAATGCGGCTGATCGAGCGCGACGTACATGTGCTCAAAAATGCGCTGCACGCCGGCCGGGCCGCGCACCTCGTTAAAGGGGTCCTTGAAGTAAGCGTCGGCGCTGTAAAACTCGCCGAGCCGGGCGATGTCGGCAGGCTGCAGGCCCTCAAACAGGCTAATGACAGCCGCCACCGCCTGGCGCTCGGGCGAAGCCCCGGGGGACAAGCTCGGGTCCTGATGGGGATCCTGGTACGGGTTTGGCTCCTGGCCTTGCATCATCATTCCTTGACCAGCCGGCTGGCCAGATAAAAATAGGCCGCATAAGGCAGCACCCGCAGCAACTTCATCCAGCGCGTGAAGCGCTTGGGAAAGTGGATTTCAAACTCACCCCGGCGCCAGCCCTTGAGGATTTCGGTCGCCGCCTGCTCTGGCGTGATGAGCGCCGGCATGCTGAACTGGTTTTGCGCCGTCAGCGGGGTCTGCACAAAGCCAGGGTTGATCACGCTCACGCCCAGGCCGCGCCCGTGCAAGTCGATGTACAGCGTCTCGGCGAGGTTGGTCAGCGCCGCCTTGGTCGGCCCGTAGGCCAGGCTGTTGGGCAGACCCCGGTAACCGGCCACGCTGCTGACCAAGCTCAGGTGACCGGCGCCACGCTTGAGGAAATAGGGCAGCAGGGCATCCAGCAAATACAGGGCGCCCAGGTAGTTGACCTGCTGGTGCCGCAGCATGTCAGGCAGGTCAAACGCCTGCGAGCGCTGCGCCTTGTAATAGCCGGCGCAGTACACCACCAGGTCCAGCGGCCCGGCGGCCAGCACGGCGTCTGCGGCCGCCTGCACCGCCTGCGCGTCGGTCACATCCAGCGGCAGGGCCACGGCGCCGGAATGCGCCTGCGCAAAATTGGTCAGCGCCCCGGCCTGACGCGCCGAAACCCACACCCGGGCGCCCTGCGCGTGCAGGGCTTGCGCCGTAGCCAGACCGATGCCGCTGGAGGCGCCCACCAGCCAGACGGACTTGCCGGACCAGTCGCTCATGCAAGGGTTCAGGGGCATGGCGGGCCTTCAGCGTTTGACAAAGGACAGCGTGACCTCGCCCAGGCGCACGCCGAACTTGCTCATCACGGCCTTGTTGATCATGACCTTGTCGTTGATCAGGAACATCCAGTCGTCGAACTGCACCTCAAACACACGGCCATCGACCGGCAGCTTGAGCGTGTAATTCCAGGCAAAGGCATTGCCCTTTTCCTGGCCCTGGGCCTGACCCAGCACGTCGCCGGCGGTGCCGGTATAGCGGCCGTCGGCGCCGCGCCGCAGGGTCCAGACGCGACGCTCGCGGCTGCCGTCCGAGTACGTAAAAGCCTCGTCCAGCACGCCGACTTCCTGGCCCGGCGCGCCCTGCCACTGGCAGTTCATGACCACCGTGAAGCGTTTGACGACCTTGCCCGAGCGGTCGGTGAACACCCCGTAGGCGTCGACCGTGCCGTTGAAATACTGACGCAGGTCGAGCACCGGTGTCTCGGCGGCATAGTCGCTGACCTGCGGTCCGGCGCAGCCCGCCAGCGCGCTCAGGCCGACCAGCGCGGCCGCCAGCAAGCCGGCCTTGACCCTATTGCTGATGCTCGATGCGTTCTTCATGACAACTCCTTGGAAAAAACAGCAGGCGCCGGCTGACGGATCAGCCAGACGTAAAGACCGGTCGCCGCCGCCAGCTTGAGCAGGCAGGGCAACACACAATAGGCCACCACCAGCGCACCAAGCGCCTGTTCACTGCGCACGCCGGGGGCATAGCCAAAATAATCCAGCAGGGGCAGCGCCAGACCGGCCGCCAGCGCCAGGTTGAGCTTGGTGGCAAAGTTCCACCAGCCAAAATAAGCGCCTTCGGCGCGGCCGGCGTGGCCGCTGGTGTGAATCAGTCCGGCCAGCAGGGCGCCAGGCAATGCCAGGTCGGCGCCCAGGGCCAGGCCCGAGGCAGCGCAGACCAGCGCAAACGCCAGAACCTGCCCCGTCCCCAACTGGCTGGCCCAGACAAACACCAGCACTGCCATCAGCATGCCGGCCAGCCAGCTGCGCGCCAGACCCAGCCGGCGCACCAGCGCCAGCCAGACCGGAATAGACAGCGCAGCGCACAGAAAGTAGCTGCCTAAAAACAAGGGCTCCATCGACGCCGGCGCGGCCAGCCGATCCTGCACGAAAAACAGCACCAGCGTGGCCGGTACCGCGCTGGCAATGCCGTTGAGCATGAACACCGCCAGCAGGCGCCTGAAGGCCGGCTGGCGCAGCGGCAGCCAGACCGACGGCGAAGGCGCGCTCGCCAACTCACGCAGCGGCCGCACCGGCTCAACGCTGCGGCGCCAGGCCAGCCAGCCAAACACCAGGGCGAGCACAAACACAGAAGTGCTCCAGCCCAGGCCCAACACTGCGGGCAACACCGAGGCGCTGACCACGCCCAGCAAGCCCAGGCCCTCGCGCCAGCCCACGATGCGGCTGCGCTGCGCCTCGCTGCCACCCAGCATGGCGCCCCAGGACTGGTGAGCAATAGACAGGCTGCTGTATCCGGCGTAAGTGAGCACCAACATAAAACCCGCCCACCAGAGCAGGCTACCCGACGCCGCCAGCTGCGGGAACAGCATGAGTGGAAAAAAAAGCAGCACCACACCCAGGGCCAAAGCCAGCACGGCCAGAGCGCTCCAGTTCAGCACGGCCTGCGGCGAGCGCGCAAACAGGCGGTCGTTCAGGCGGCCCAGGGCCGGGTCAATCAGCGCATCGAACAGCCTGGCGCCCAGCAGCACAGCGCCCAGGGAGGCCAGCGGCACCCCAAACTCGCGGGCATAGTGGTTGGGCAAGATCACATACAGCGGCAAGGCGGCAAAGGCCAGACCAAAGCCCAGCAGACCATAGGCCAGGCCGTTGCGCCAGCCATCGAAAGCCGGTGATTCACCCCTCGCCGGGCCTGTGCTCAAGAATCAGCCCCGGCCAGCAAGGCCTCGCGCATGGCGGGCTCGGAGGTCTTGAGGGACAGCCAGATGCCAAAAAACAGGCGAGCAAATTCGGCGTCACGAATTTCGCCACGCGGCTGGCCGTTGAGCCAAAAGACCGCGGCCGCGCCCGGGCGCAAGACACCCAGCAGGCGATCACCCTTTTTAACGTCGGGAAACACCCGCTGCATCTCGGCCAGCCAGGCGCGTTCCTGGTCGGCGCTGATGGTCGCGCTGCGCCGCATTTCCTTGACCGAACGCTCGGCAATCGACACGGCGTCAAAGTCCCTCAAATAGAGCAGTTCCAGCGCCAACGGCTGGCTGCCAAACGCCGCGGCCTTAAAGCCTGGCGCCGTCCACAGGCGTGCGTCGTAAATTTGAAATCCCCAGACCTGCAAACGCGCTTGCCCCGCCAGACGGGCGCCGGGCAGGGCCTGCCGAACTTCTGCGGGCAGACCCGCTAGCGCCACTGGCGCGGTCAGCGTCGGCGCCGGCAACTGCTGCGCGGCCACCCAGGCCGGCGCCCCGGCGGCAAACAGGGCGAGCAGCGCCCTGCGACGGCCCGTTGACGGCGTCATGGCTTGCGCAGGGTGTACTGCACCACGTCGGTGTTGTGTTCTGAAAAAGCGGCTTCGCAATACGCCAGATAAAACTCCCATATGCGCACAAACCTCTTGTCAAACCCGAGCTGAAGCACCCGTGACTCCTGCGCCAGAAAACTCTCGCGCCACCAGCGCAAAGTGTGCGCGTAATCCTGCCCGAATGACAGCTCGTCCACGACCTCCAGCCCGGCCGCGCGGGCCTGCTCCCGAAACACGCTGGGGCAGGGCAAAAAGCCACCCGGGAAGATGTACTGCTGAATGAAATCGGTCGAGCCGACATAGCGCTCATACAGCTCATCGGCAATCACGATGCTCTGAATGCAGGCTCGTCCGCCGGGCTTGAGGAGCCGGGCTACGGTCTGGAAATAGGTCGGCCAGTATTCGCGACCCACCGCCTCAATCATCTCGATGGAGCAAATCGCATCAAACTGGCGGTCCGCCTGGGCCGCCTCGCCGACGCCAATATCGCGGTAGTCCTGCAGCCGCAACTGCGCCTTTTGCGCCGCGCCGGCACGCGCCAGGCGCGCCTGCGCCCAAGCCAGTTGCTCGGTGCTCAGGGTCACCCCCACCAGGGAGGCGCCGAACTGCGTGACCGCCATCTCGGCCAGCGCGCCCCAGCCGCAGCCAATTTCCAGCACCCGATCACCTGGCTGCACGCCCACCATGCGCAGCGCGCGGCTCACTTTGGCGTTTTGCGCCTCCTGCATGCTGCTGCCGGGCGTTTCAAAAAGCGCTGACGAGTAGTTCATGGTGTCGTCCAGCCACAACTCGTAAAACGCGTTACCGAGGTCGTAATGGGCGTGAATGTTCTTCTGGCTGTTGGCCTTGGTGTTGCGGTTGAGCAGGTGCTTGACCCGGTACATCAGGCGACCCCACCAGGTGCCGTAGATCACGTCCTCGACTTCCTGGCGGTTGCGGATGAGCAGTCGCAGCAGATCCGGCAGGTCGGGCGTGCGCCAGTCGCCGGCGATGTAGCTTTCGGCAAAACCGATGTCGCCCGAGCGCAGCGCGGCGGCGCAAACGTTCCAGTTGAGCAGATGCAGGCTCGCCGTGGGCGCCTGGCCCGAGCCAAAACGCTGCAAACTGCCGTCGGGCAACTGCAGCGTGAGGGTGCCATGGCGCAGGCGCGACAGCAGCCTGAGCGCTGTTCGGGCGGCGGCAGGGGCGCCGCGCCATGCGTCGGGCGACACACCAGGCGACAGCGCGCCGGCGACCAGCGTCGGCGCCTCTGGCGAAGAGGTTGACGAAGATGGGGGAGGTGAAGAGGAGCCTGGGTTCATCGGGTCAAAAAGCGTTCGGGCAGCTTGGGTTTGGAGACAAAGGGCACGCGCCGCAGCCACAGCTTGAGCGCCTGCC
>CAIMVC010000144.1 GCA_903844825.1 uncultured Burkholderiales bacterium
CCACCATCGTGGTGGGCATGATGTTCCTCAGCGGCATTCAGCTGCTGGGCATCGGTGTGGTGGCCGAGTACGTCGGCCGCGTCTACGAGGAGGTCAAGCAAAGGCCGGCCTTTTTGGTGCGCCAGCGTGACGGCGCCGGGCTGCAAAAGTTGCCGCGACCTCAGCCCCGGCCAGCCGCTGGCGAGGTGGCCGACGCTGAGCCTGAGCTGTAGGAGTCTGGCTTGAGTGTGCGTGCCCGGGGTGTCTGGTTTTTGGCGGTGGGTGCCAGTGCGGCGCTGATCCACCTGCTCGTGTTTGCGGTCTTGAGCCCGCCGCTGTGGCCCGAGCTGGCCAACGCGGCCGGCTTTGGCGTGGCTTTTGTGCTGAGTTTTTCAGGTCACCGCTGGCTGAGTTTTAGCGACACCTCGACTGGCTTGTTGCAAAGCCTGCGCCGCTTTGCGGTGACCGCCGGCGTCGGCTTTGTCACCAATGAGCTGGTCTTCATGCTGTTGCTGCGCGTGCTGGGTTGGCCCTCAATGCTGTCTCTGGTCATTGCCCTGGTGTTTGCAGCCGGGCAGACCTTTGTGCTCAGTCGCTTCTGGGCCTTTGCCCGCAGCACCCCCCCCTGATTCAACGGGGTCTGAGCGCAGCAGCGTCCAGGCCTGCCCCTGCTGGACCTCGACCCACTGGCCGGGGCGCTGCTCGGGCGCCGTGCCGCGCGGCATGACCAGCCAGTTGCCGGGGCGCTGGCTGGCGGGCGCGAGCGCCTCGGGCCCTTGCAGAACCTGGCCGGCGAGCGGATCGATGTTCGCACCTTCAAAGAGTTCCCGGCGCCAGTTGTCGCCGGCGCTGCGGCGCTGCTCGGCCCAGTCCTGAATCACAACCATGGGCCGGCTAGCGCCGGTGTAAAAGGGCAGGTCGTAGGGGTAGTCGCCAACGGCGTAGACCGTGTCGCCCACCGAGGCCTGGCAGGCCAGCGTCCGGGCGATGTCGGCTGTGCCCTTTTTATCGCTGTAGCGTCCGGCCACCCCGGTCACGACCACCGCGCCCAGCACGGCCAGCAGGGCCAGCGCGTGAAGGAGTTTGGGTGCCTGCCCTGGCTTGTTGCGCATCCATTGCCCCCAGCCCAGCGCGGCCAGCAGCGCCAGGGGTGGCATCACGGGCAAGACGTAGCCGACGAGTTTGGAGTTGGGAATCGAGAAAAAGCCGACGATCGCCAGCAGCCAGATCCACAGCAGGCTAAGCCACGCTGCATTCGGTGCGCTGTCTGCCGGCCCGGTGTCGGGTCGCCGGGCTCGCAGCGGCCGGATGAACAATACCCAGGGAAACATCAGCAAGACGAGGCACGGCAGGTAAAACCACCAGGGCCTGCCGTTGTTGAAGGTGGTGCCGGTGTAGCGGCCAAACTGGTGCTTGCCGAACATATAGCCCAGCATGTCAGCGAACTGTGCCTGCGCCAGCACGAACCAGGGCAGCGCCAGCAGCGCCAAAATAGCCAGCCCGCGCAGCCAGGGCAGGCGCAGGATCTTGCGCAGCTGCCGCGTCCAGGCCAGCCAGATCAGCAACACCAGGCCGGGCAGGGCCAGACCAATCAGCCCTTTGCTGAGCAGGCCCAGTGCGGCTGCCGCAAACCCGAGCAAGGCCAGTCGCACATCGGGCCGCTCACCGTGCATGAAAGCAGCGGCAAAGCA
>CAIMVC010000145.1 GCA_903844825.1 uncultured Burkholderiales bacterium
GTGCGACCGCTGATGATGCGCAGGCCGCGCTGGGTCAGTGTTTCAGCCACGATGCGGGCGTTTTTCAGAACTTGCTGTTGGTAGGTCTTGAACTCGGGCGTCAGCGCTTCCTTGAAGGCCACTGCCTTGGCCGCAATGACATGCATCAGCGGGCCGCCCTGCAGGCCGGGGAAGATGGCGCTGTTGATGGCTTTTTCGTGCTCGGCCTTCATCAAGATGATGCCGCCACGCGGTCCACGCAAGCTCTTGTGGGTGGTTGACGTGACCACGTCAGCATGGGGCACGGGATTGGGGTAAACGCCTGCAGCAATCAGGCCTGCGTAGTGCGCCATGTCGACCAAGAAGATGGCGCCCACGTCTTTGGCGACCTTGGCAAAACGCGCAAAGTCGATCGCCAGCGAATAGGCCGAGGCGCCGGCGATGATCAGCCGGGGCTTGCTTTCGTGCGCTTTGCGCTCCATCGCGTCGTAGTCGATTTCTTCTTTTGCGTTCAGTCCGTAGCTGACCACGTTGAACCATTTGCCGCTCATGTTCAGCGCCATGCCGTGGGTCAGGTGACCGCCTTCGGCCAGGCTCATGCCCATGATGGTGTCGCCTGGCTTGAGGAAGGCCAGAAACACGGCCTCATTGGCCGAGGCGCCGCAGTGCGGCTGCACGTTGGCGGCGTCGGCACCAAAGAGCTGCTTGACGCGGTCAATCGCTAGTTGCTCGGCCACGTCGACGTGCTCACAGCCACCGTAGTAACGGCGGCCTGGGTAGCCTTCGGCATATTTGTTCGTGAGCTGCGAGCCTTGCGCCGCCATGACGGCGGGCGAGGCGTAGTTTTCGCTGGCGATCAGCTCGATGTGATGTTCCTGGCGGGCGTTTTCGGCCAGGATGGCGGCCCAGAGTTCGGGGTCGGTTTGCTCAACCAGAATGTTGCGGTCGTACATGGCAGTCCTTCAAGACGATGTTCCTTGTCCTGTTGCACGGCTTTGGCAACAAAAAGCAAGGGCTGCCCAGGCGAACGGCTGAACGCTGGTGTCACATGACTTCAGCGGTGCGCTTCCCAGTGGTATCCCACGTCAGCAGTGGAGTTTTTCTCTCCATGCCTATCGCCAGTTGCGCACCGGTCAAGTGTAGCTGACCCAAACCAGCCAGAGCCGTCGGGCAACGGGCTGCGCTGCCTAGTAAACCGCCAGCGCAGCCACCCTTTGGCTGGCCTTTTCGAGGTCGCGGTCAATGCGGCGCTCCGCGGGCGGCAATGCGACCGGAATGCCCACGGCGCCCGTGGCCGTGATGGGCACGCTCATGCCTGAGACGACGGCGCGCAGGCGGCCATGCTCGGCGATCACCTTGCTGGCGTAGCCGCCGTCTTCATCCAGGTTGGCCGCACCGACATAAAACTTCAGGCCCCCTTCAATCGAGCCTGCGCGGGCAATGCATTCCTGCAGCACCTTCACGCCCACCCGCAGGTTGGTCACCGGATCGAAAGCGGCCAGTTTGCCGCCAAAGTGCTGGTATTTATCGTGATGAACCCCCGTCATCACCTGCATCAGGCCCTGGGCGCCGACCGGGCTTTGGGCAAACGGGTTAAAGCCCGACTCAATGGCCATGATCGCCAGAATCAGCGTTGGATCCAGTTTGGCCTTGTCGCCAATGTCAAAAGCCGCCGACACCAGGGCACTCAGGGGCTCGGGCGCCACGCCATATTTTTTGCTCAGCCAGAAGGCCACCGCGGCTTGCGACTTGGGCAGGTCTTTCGGGTTGACCGCCGTTGCCCGTTCGACAGCGCCGGGCTCGGCAAAGCCCAAGGCCGCCTCCTGGCGCTCCAGTAGCAGCGCCATCAGCCGGGTTTCGCCGGCTTCGCGCAGGTCGGGCCTGGCGGTCAGGGTGATGATCACAAAGGCAACGGCCAGGCCCAGCATGGCGAAGCTGTTGTGAGTGATTTCAAAAAAGCCCTGGGCAATATCGTCAGCCACGTGGACCAGGCTCTGGCGCGTGCGCTGAAAAAACGCGTGTAAGCCGGTTTGAACTTGCGCTTTCATAGCACTCCTTGTCTACGCCACAGACCATGCGGTCCGGGGCTTTGAGGGGGTCACCATCAGTTCAGGTTGTCAGACCCATGAAGGGGAGACCTTATCGGATCGGCCAGCTACAGGGAGCGTGGCGGGCGACCGTTCGTGTCGGGCCCAGGGCGTTTTGCCGGGGCTGCGCGAATTTTAGGGGCTCGTTTAATAACCTGTCAAGAATAAGAAATTGGTTTGTTATTCACTATATTGTTCTTGCCCGATCCTTCACAGGCCCCGCTGCCCGGCCTTCACACGGGTCCCGATGAGTCCTTTGAGTGCGACGGCGCAGCTGTTTTGCGGTGGGGGCCTGAAAAACAGCGAAAATACGCACCAAGCGTTAATTGCCAAGTTGCCAGCTCCTTTGTCCGATCTGCCGAATCGGGGCTGCCAGTTGTCCTTGATCGCGCTGTTTTCCGGCCCTGTCGGTTCACTGAAATAGCCCGCAGCGCCCGGCCCCACTTTGATGTGGGAATAAGCCATCTGCTTGCCAGTTCAGCCCGCCCACATGGTTCCCAGTTACCCGTTTTTTTGTTGACTCATGCCCCATTCTGCCGACTCCTCAGTCTCCAAAACTTCCCACGGCAAGGCCGTCGATGTGCCCGCGCTCGATGCCTTGACCGGAGGCGCCTTCACCGCGTCCACTGCCGGCGAGCGCGCGGCGCGCATTCGTGAGTGGATGGCCAGCGAGCCATCGGCCGAGCACATGGCCGACGTCTACAAAGAGCTGGCCAATCGGGACAAGGGCGCCGCCAAACCCTTGCGCGAAAAGCTCGATGAGCTCAAGCGGCTCAAAGGTCAGGCCTCCGTGGCAGCAGAGTGGGCGGCCAAGGGCGAGGACCTGCTGGGCCTGGCCAAGCTTAATCTGGCCGACGCCATGGCCTGGCAGCGTGACGCGGCCAAAGCCGGCGCCCCCCTGTCCAAAGAGCCTCTGGCCAGCCTGAAGGTACGTCTGGCCGAGCGCGTGAAAACCATTGAGGACTTGCAGCACCGCGCCCAGGTGCAGCGCGAGGCGGCCGTGCTGATTGCTCAGCGCACCGAGGTGCTGTCGACCAAGCCCTGGCGCGACGCACAGGCGGTGTGGGAGGGCCTTCGCGCCGATGTGTCGCACTGGCAGGCCCAGGCCGATGCGTTGATCCAGGATCCCGTGTGGCCCAGTGTGGATGCGCGTTTCCCGCCGCTGCTCGATGCGGCACGCGCCCAGTTGTTGGCGGTGTGGGATGCCTTCGAAGGCGCGCTGGCGCTGGCTGTGGCCGCTGCCGACGATGCCGCAGCACCTTTGCCGGCCGTACCGGTGTGGGCTGAAGAACTACGCGCCGGCCGAGGCGCCGCTGAGGCCGGTGCGGCCGACCGGCCTGGCCGTGCACCCAAGGTCAAGATGGATCCGGCCGTGCTTGCCGAACTTCGCGCCACCGCCAGTGCTGCCGTTCGGCAGGCGCTGCAAACGCTGGAAAAAGAGGTGGCAGAGGGCCACGGCAAAGCCACGCCCAAGGCCGCGGCCGAACTGCGCGCAGCCCTCAAAGAGCATGTGCGTCATATAGATAGCGCGCTTGAGGCGGCTGCCCATGCCGCGCTGACGAGTGCCGGCGAGCTCGAAGGCTGGCAGCGCTGGCGTGCCGACCAGATTCGTGAAGACCTGGTCGACAAGGCCGAGGCCCTGGTAGCCAAGCCCATGGGCGGGCGCAAGCAGCAAGAAGCCCTGCGCACCCTGCGCGAGCAATGGAAAACCAGCGACCAGGGCGGCACGCCCAACCACGCCTTGTGGAAGCGTTTTGACGACGCTTGCAACGAAGCCCATAAAGTCGTGGAAGTCTGGCTCGAAAAGACCAAAGAACAGGCTGAAGCCACCCGAGCCCAGCGCCGGACGCTGATCGACGAGGTCCAGGCCTGGGGCGAGGCGAACAAGGCCAACACGGACTGGAAGCAGCACATTCGCAGCCTCAACGCCTTTGTCGACAAGTGGCGCGAGGCAGGTCATTTGAGCGAAAAGGCCTTTGCCGAGATTCAGCCGCAGTGGAAAGCCGCCATGGACGCCGCCGATGCGCCGCTGACCGCCGCTCGCACTGAAAGCCTGGCCCGTCGGCGCGCCATGATCGAAGAGGCCCAGCTGCTGGGCGCCGAGTCGCAGTTGCGTATCGACGCGGTCAAGACGCTGCAGCAACGCTGGCAGCAAGAGGCGCAGCAGGTACCGATCGAGCGCAAGCAGGAACAAAAGCTCTGGGATGCGTTCCGCAAGCCCATCGATGATGCGTTCCAGCGCAAGACCGTCGAACGCGAAAAAGCGGTGCAGGCCCTGGGCCAGCACGACCGCTATGTGCTGGAGGCGGCCAAAGCGCTGGAAGCGGCGAATGCCAGCGGCGACGCGCAAAAAATTCACGCCGCCGCCAAGGCGCTGGAGGCCGCGGTTCGCGGAGAAGTTCCGGTGGCCGCGCCGGTAGCAGAGGCCGCTCCGATAGCTGCCTCCGCATCCGAATCGGTGCCGGCTGAGGCTGCAGCGCCATCGCAGGCGCCTGCCGAGGGTTCAGAAGGCGCAGAGCCTGCCGTTTCGCCAGCACCTGCTGACGAGGGCGAGCCCGCTGAAACCCCGCAAGCGCAAGCTGCTGAGGCAGCTCCGGTTGAGGCCACACCCGCCGAGGCGGCCCCTGCCGTGGTCAAGCCGGCTCCGAAACCGGTGGTGGCCATGCGTGGCGACGACCGGCCTGGCATGCGAAAGGCCGAGCCGGTCTCGGCGGGTCGCGGCGGTAAGTTCGGTGATCGCAAGGACGCACGTCCTGGCGGCAAGCCCGATGCCCGCGGACCGCGTTCGAGCACCGACAACAAGTTCGAGCCCTATCGCGAAGAGCGCGCCCGCTTCAGCGAGCGTCCGGCCTTTGAAGAGCGTGGTCCGCGCCTGGGCGATGCGGCCTTCCGGGCCCAGCGCGAAGCGTTTGAGAGTGCCAACATGGCCCTGAAAAAGCTCAGCGAGCAGGCCCACGGCGAGGTGCTGACGCAGCTGCTGGCCGCTTGGGAGCATCGCGATCCGGCGCAGTTGCCCACGCCGCAAGTGCTGGGCAAACAAGTCAGTGCCGGGATGCGCAGCAGCTGGGTTCAGGCCCTGAGTGCAGCGCCGGGTGCCGACGCGGCCGAGTCCATGTTGCGTCTGGAAATCGCAGCCGAACTGCCGACGCCGGCGGACTACCTGAGCGCCCGCCGCATGCTGCAACTGCTGCTGCTGACCAAGCGCAATGCGCCCGCGCCGGCCGAAACCTGGGGCGATGATGTGGCCAAGGTGTTTGCCAGTGCCTTCGATGCCCGCCAGGTCAGGCGGTTGCAAAATATTTTCAAGGCCTTGCTCAAGCGCTGAGCGTCGGGCCGCTGCGGCGGATCAGTCGGGCGTTGCTTGGCGCGGCTGAATGCCGCGTTCACAGCGCAGAGGTCTGTTCCGGACGGACGAAAAACTGGTCGAATAAACCGACCAGTTCGCCAAAGTCCTGCGTCAGGCGCGACCGGTTGACGAAATAGGCCTCGCAGGCCACTGCAAAAAATTCGCCCGGATCGGTGGCCGCATAGGCGTCCAGCCAGGGTGGCTCGGCGCCGAAGCGGTCGGCCATCACCACCTGCGCCCGAAACCGCTCGTAGGCGCTTTGCATCACGGTCTGCCAGTGCGCATAGGCGGCCCTTGACGCCAGCCGGGGGCAGCCGTCCGCGAGGCCGTCTCGCATGTCAATCTTGTGCGCGAACTCGTGGATCACCACGTTGTAGCCCTCGCCGGCAAGCCCATCCGCCGAGGCGACGTCTTGCCAGCTGAGTGTCACCGGGCCGCCCGCCATGGCCTCGCCCGTGATTTCTTCGCGGTAGCGGTGCACCACGCCCAGGTCGTCAACCACCTCACGCCTGGCGAGCATGGCGCCTGGGTGGACCACGATCCCCTTGAAGTCGTCGTACCAGGACAGGCCCAGGTGCAGCACCGGCAGACAGGCCTGCGCTGCAATCGCCACGGCCATGGCGTCAGTTACTTGCAGGCCCTGCGCGCCTGAAAACTCCTTGTCGGCCAGAAATTCGCTGCTGAGCTGGCGCAATGCCGTGCGCTGTTCGAGGCTCAAAGCCGCCAAAAATGAATACTGCGCCAGCGTGTCCGACCAGAGTGCATCCGGGATGAGCCGGCCGGCAACGCGCCGACCCGTGAGGCGGCGCCACCAGTTCAGCATGGCCGCGGCTCCTGAATCGGGTGCTTTTCGCTTGCGGAGGCGACAGTCATGGCCTCATGCCAGAGGCACAGGGATGCGGCGCAGTTGACCGTCCTGGAGGCGCAGCACCTCCGCGCGCGGCTGGGGCGCGTCGAGGTCCCAGTCGCTAAGCACCACCCGGCGCAAGCCCGATCCCAGATCGTGGTCGGCTGGCCGGTGCGTGTGACCGTGGATCAGGGTGCTCGATCGCGCCGCGATCAGCGCCTGGCTGGCCGCCTGCGTGTCGACGTCGGCATAGCCTGCCCCCGATTGCTGGCGCCGGACCTGCGCCTGGTGACTTTGTTCGCGCAATTGGCGGGCCAGTAGCTGCCGCTCGGCCAGGGGCTTTTGCAGGAAATGGTGCTGCCACTGAGTACCGCGCACCTGGCGGCGAAACTCAAGGTAGGCCGTGTCGTCCAGGCACAGCGCATCCCCGTGTGACAGCAGCCAGCGCTGCTGGTGGAGTATCAACAGCGTGGGGTCGTCAAGCAAAGTGGCATGGCTGGCCGTCATGAGCGCCTGGCCGACCAGAAAGTCCCGGTTGCCGGGCATGAAGTAAAGCGCGAGCCGCGCACCAGTCTGCGAAAGCGTCTGCGCGCAAGCCGAGATGAAGCTGGCCGGCAGGTCTTGCGAGTCAGCAGGGGCCTCATGCGCCGGCAGACTGTCGTCGCCCACCCAGACCTCGAACAGGTCGCCGAGGATGAAAACGGCGTCTGCCGTGGTGCTCGACAGGTACTCTCGCCAGGCGGCGAATGTCGCCGGCTGGTCTTCACTGAGGTGCAGATCGGAAATGAAGTCGACCGCGCGCCAGGCCTGTGGCGCCTGCAGCTCGCTCAATGGCGTCACAGTCAAGCGACCCGTGCGGGCTAAGTTCAGGCCAGCGCGACGGCTTTTTCGATGATCACGTCGGCCAGCGGCACGTCGTCATGAAAGCCTTTGCGGCCGGTCTTCACGGCGGCGATCTTGTCGACGATCTCGGTGCCACCCACCACCTTGCCAAAAACAGCGTAGCCCCAGCCGGACGGGCTAGGCGAGCTGTGGTTGAGGAAGTCGTTGTCCGCCACGTTGATAAAAAACTGTGAGCTGGCCGAGTGCGGCGCGCTGGTGCGAGCCATGGCCAGTGTGTAGTGCAGGTTCTTCAGGCCGTTGGCGGCCTCGTTCTCGATTTCGCCATCGGTCGACTTTTGCTTCATGCCGACGGCAAAGCCGCCACCTTGCACCATGAAGCCCGGGATCACGCGGTGAAACACGGTGTTGTCGTAGTGGCCTTTGTTGACGTAGCTCAGGAAGTTAGCCACGCTGACAGGGGCTTTGTCCTGCTCGAGTTCGACCGTGATGACGCCGAGTTCGGCAATGTGGAGTTCTACTTTAGGGTTGCTCATGGTTTATTTCAGCAGAGTTGCAGAGTTGATAAAAATGGGTGTCTTGGGAACATCGCTCGGGAAAGGGCCGCCGGCGCCGGTTGGTTTGATCTTGATCTTGTCAATCACCTCTTGGCCGCTGACGACTTTGCCAAACACGGTGTAGCCAAAGAGTTGCGGCGCCTCGAGTAAACGGGCGCGGGGCGTGTTTTCATACACCCGACCCTGGTATTCGAAGCGCGGCACAGGGTCGCCGGGTGGAATCGGTGTGGGGTTCAGGAAGTCGTTGTCTTTGACATTGATGAAAAACTGCGCAGTGGCCGAATGGGGGTCGCTGGTGCGCGCCATCGCCAGCGTACCGGTCACGTTCAGCGACCCGCCCTTGGCCAACGCTTCGCGTCCTTCATGAACCACGGCTGCTCGCGTGGGTTTTTGCTGATAGCGGGCATCAAAGCCGCCACCTTGGACCATGAAGTTGTTGATGACCCGGTGAAAGACCGTTCCGTCGTAATGCTTGTCGCGCACGTACTGCAGAAAGTTCTCGACCGTTTTGGGCGCCTTGTCGGGGTAGACCTCGACCACGAAGTCCCCCTCGCTGGTCGCAAATTTGACCTGGGGCGCCGTTTGCGCCCAGGCGCCGGCAGCGGCCAGGCCTGCCACAAGCACCAGAGTTGCGGCGGTTTTTTGCATGACGGTTTTCGTGGTCAGGGTCATCAGAGGGTATCCAAGAGGGGTCAGGGTCGTGGCGCGATGGCGCCTCGGGAGGTGAGCGTCACCAGTTGCTGCACCAGGGCGAGTTTGGGTGCCAGACTCGGCTGGCTGGCGTCGAGTTGCTGTGATCGGGCGTAGCTTTGTTGAGCCAGCTGGGCATGAACATCGCCCAGATTTTCGTGCGCGGTGGCGTAGGCCGGGTTGGTGCGCACCGCCATCTCCAGTAACTCACGCGCCTTGTCGAGCTGGCGCTGCGAGGCATAGAGCACGGCCAGGTTGTTGTAGGGCTCTGGCAGTTCAGGAAAGTCCTGCGTCAGGCTGGTGAACTCGGTGATGGCGTCGGCGCTGCGGCCGGTCTCAGTGAAGATCACGCCCTTGATGAACCGCATTTGCGGATCGCGTGGCTTGCTGCTCAGATGTTGCTCGATCAGGCCCAGGGCCTGGCTCATCTGGCCGGCCTTGACCAGGCGGCTGACGTCGGTGTATTCGTCGGCCATCGCGCCGGTCAGACCCATGCAGGCCACAAGCACAGCGGCGCACCAGCCCCCCAAGAGGGCTTTGTATAATCCAAAAGAGGGCTCAGCGCAGGCTGGGTTGCACATTAGGTATGGTCTTTGAATGCCCCGAATAATTCCTTGGGCTAAAACGGCTTGAACTTGCCTTGCAAGGGGGGACTCAATTGCAAATCAAGGCACTTTTAACCGGGTCGGGGCTGGCGCCTTGCACCGCAAATTTCACGCCCGGATTGTAGCTGAGGGGTATAGTTAAGGTCTTATTGCGGCTTGGCATGAGGGCTCCTTGCGGGCAACAGCCAGCTTTCACCGTCCCGCTTCTCAACACCCTCATGAGCTTACGCATTTACAACACGCTGTCGCGTGCCGTGGAAGATTTTTCCCCCCTTGTGCCCGGTCAGGTTCGCATGTACGTGTGCGGCATGACGATTTACGATTTGTGCCACATCGGCCACGCCCGGATGATGATGGCTTTTGACGTCGTGCAGCGCTGGCTCAAGGTCAGTGGTTTTGACGTGACCTATGTTCGCAACATCACCGACATCGACGACAAGATCATCAAGCGGGCCGTCGAGCGCGGCATCACCATCCGGGCGCTGACGGACGAAATGATCACCGCCATGCACCAGGACGTTGGCGCGCTTGAAATCGAGCCGCCGACCCTGGAGCCGCGCGCCACCGACTACGTGCCGCAAATGCTGGACCTGATCAGCAAGCTCGAGCAAAAGGGGCTGGCTTACCGCGCCAGCAGTGGCGACGTCAATTTTGCGGTGCGCAAGTTCCCGGGCTACGGCAAGCTGTCGGGCAAGTCCCTCGATGAACTGCGCGCTGGCGAGCGCGTGGCGGTGCTGGACGGCAAGCAAGACCCGCTTGACTTTGTGCTGTGGAAGAGCGCCAAGGAGAGCGAGCCCGACGACGCCAAATGGGACAGCGCCGCGCTCGGTTATCCCTTTGGCAAGGGCCGACCCGGCTGGCATATCGAGTGCTCGGCCATGAGCTGCCAGACGCTGGGCGAGACCTTTGACATTCACGGCGGTGGTGCCGACTTGCAGTTTCCGCATCACGAAAACGAGATTGCCCAGAGCGAAGGTGCCAACGGCAAGCCCCTGGCGCGGTACTGGATGCACAACGGTTTTGTGCGCGTGGACAACGAAAAAATGTCCAAGTCGCTGGGGAATTTCTTCACGATTCGTGAAGTGCTGGCGCAGTACGACGCGCAGACCGTGCGGTTTTTCATCCTCCGCGCGCACTACCGCAGCGCCCTCAATTACAGCGACGTGCACCTTGACGATGCCCGGCAGTCTCTCAAGCGCCTGTACACCGCGCTGGCCCTGGTGCCCCCGGCTCGGGTGGCGATTGACTGGCTGGACCCCTTTGCAGCCCGATTCAAGGCGGCCATGGACGAGGACTTCGGCACGCCCGAAGCCATTGCCGTGCTGTTTGATCTGGCCAGCGAAGTCAATCGCAGTCGATCTGCGCAGCAGGCCGGTTTGCTCCAGGCGCTGGGCGCCACGCTGGGTTTGTTGCAAGGCTCGCCGACGGCCTTCTTGCAAGCTGGCGCCGATCTGGACGATGCGCGCATCAAAGAGCTGATCGAGCAAAGAGCTGCTGCCAAAAAAGCCCGTGACTTTGCCGGCGCCGACAAAATTCGCCAGGACCTGCTCGATCAAGGGATCGTGCTCAAGGACTCGGCTGACGGCACGCGCTGGGAAGTCAAGGCATGAAGACGCTGGCCAAGACCGGGCCGTCCAGCGTCGAGCTGGCCGAGTCGGACAGCGCGCCCACGACACTGCCCGACTATTGGACCGAGGCGTGCAAGCATCTCGTTAAAAAAGACCGGGTCATGAAACGGCTGATCCCGCAGTTCGGCCAGGCCTGCCTGCAGTCGCGGGGCGATGCTTTTGTGACGCTGGCGCGCAGCATCGTAGGGCAGCAAATATCGGTCAAGGCAGCGCAAAGCGTATGGAACCGCTTTGCCGCGTTGCCTGCCCACGTGACGCCAGCCCATGTGCTCAAGCTCAAGGTCGACGACATGCGCGCAGCCGGTCTGAGCGCGCGCAAGGTCGAGTACCTGGTGGACCTGTCCATTCACTTTGACGCCGGCATGGTCCATGAGACCCACTGGGAAAGCATGGACGATGAAACCATCATCGCCGAATTGGTGGCCATTCGCGGCATCGGTCGCTGGACCGCCGAGATGTTTTTGATTTTCCACCTGATGCGCCCGAACGTGCTGCCGCTGGACGATGTGGGACTGATCAACGGCATCAGCAAGAACTATTTTTCGGGTGAGTCGGTCAGTCGCAGCGACGCGCGCGAGGTGGCCGGCGCCTGGGCGCCATACTGCACGGTCGCAACTTGGTCTATTTGGCGCTCGCTTGACCCGTTGCCGGTCGAGTATTGAGCGCCCCCGTTGCCCGCGGCTTCGCGGGCTCAGGTTTGAACTCACTGAACTAGAAGGAGCAAGGTCATGGCGAAGAAAACCTTTCTCGATTTCGAGCAGCCCATTGCGGACCTCGAAGGAAAAATCGAAGAACTGCGCTACGTGCAGACCGAGTCTGCCGTCGACATTTCCGATGAAATCGACCAATTGGCCAAGAAAAGCCAGCAGCTCACCAAAGACATCTACAGCGACCTCACGGCCTGGCAGATCACCAAGATCGCCCGTCATGCCGAGCGTCCCTACACGCTGGACTACATCAACGACATCTTCACTGACTTTGTCGAGTTGCACGGCGACCGTCATTTTGCTGACGACCTGAGCATCGTCGGCGGGCTCGCCCGCTTCAACGGCACGGCCTGCATGGTGCTGGGTCACCAGAAGGGGCGCGATACCAAGGAGCGCGGGCTGCGCAACTTCGGCATGTGCAAGCCCGAGGGCTACCGCAAGGCCTTGCGCCTGATGAAGACCGCCGAAAAATTCAAACTGCCGGTCTTCACCTTCGTCGACACGCCCGGCGCCTACCCCGGCATTGATGCCGAGGAACGCGGGCAGTCCGAGGCCATTGGACGCAATATTTTTGAGATGTCGCAACTGGAAGTGCCCATCATCACCACCATCATCGGCGAGGGCGGCTCGGGCGGCGCGCTGGCGATCTCGGTGGGCGACCAGGTGCTGATGCTGCAGTATTCCATCTACTCGGTGATCAGCCCGGAAGGCTGTGCCTCCATCCTCTGGAAAACCTCGGACAAGGCGCAGGAAGCAGCCGATGCGCTGGGCATCACGGCACACCGGCTCAAGGCGCTGGGCGTGGTTGACAAAATCGTCAATGAGCCGGTGGGCGGCGCCCACCGCGACCACAAGCAAATGGCGGCTTTTCTCAAGCGCGCCCTGACCGATGCCTACCGCCAGGTGGGCGACCTCAAGGGCCGTGAACTGCTGGACCGGCGCTACGAGCGCCTGCAAAGCTATGGCCGCTTCACCGACACGCGGGTGGGAAGCCGGTAGACCGCCGGCCCGGTGGGCATGAGTCCCGGCCTGGCCGGGGCGTTGGCCGGTTTTTCGCCGGGCTTGCCGCTGGCCGTTGCTTTCAGCGGCGGCGCCGACTCCACCGCCTTGCTGCTGGCCTGCGCCGACAAATGGCCCGGGCAGGTGCACGCCTTCCATGTGCACCACGGCCTGCAGGCCGCCGCCGACGATTTCGAACGCCAGTGCCAGCAGGTCTGTGCCACGCACGGTGTGCCGCTGCATGTGTGCCGGGTCGATGCCCGGCCAGCGCCGGGACAAAGCCCGGAAGATGCCGCCCGCCGCGCCCGTTATGGGGCTTTTGAGGCCCTAGCCCTTGCCACCATTGACTCTACAGCTATTAAAGATATAGCGCTGGCGCAGCATGCCGACGACCAGTCGGAAACCCTGTTGCTGGCCCTGAGCCGGGGCGCTGGCCTGCCGGGTCTGAGCGCCATGCCGGCGCACTGGCAGCGCGCCGGCCTGCACTACCACCGGCCACTGCTCGCTGTGCCGGGTGCCGAGTTGCGCGCCTGGCTGCAGCAGCGCGGGCAGACTTGGGTTGAAGATCCGACCAATGGCCAGCTGCGCTACACCCGCAATCGCATCCGCGCCGAACTGCTGCCGGCTTGGCAGGCGGTGTTTCCGCAGTTCCGCAGCACCCTGGCCCGTAGTGCCGGCCATGCCGCAGAGGCGCAGGGCTTGCTGCAGGAGCTGGCCGAGCAGGACCTGGCCCAAACCGGTGTGCCGCCGCGGCTGGCAGCGCTGCAGCGGCTGAGCCGAGCGCGCCAGGCCAACGCCCTGCGCCATTGGCTTCGCAGCAGCTTTGATGCCGCACCCAGTGCCGCCCAATTGGCCGAATTGTTGCGCCAGATCGCCGCCTGCACCACGCGCGGCCACCGCATCCGCATCAAGGTCGCCAGCGGCTTTGTCGAGCGTCGCGGCCCGGTGCTGCATTGGTACAATCCCTAGGTTTTTTTGCCCTTCACCCCCTCACCAATTCCCCACGCCGATGGCCTTGATCGTTCACAAATACGGTGGCACCTCGATGGGCTCTACCGAGCGCATCCGCCAGGTTGCCAAGCGCGTTGCCAAATGGGCCCGTGCCGGCCACCAGATGGTCGTTGTACCGTCCGCCATGAGTGGCGAAACCAACCGCCTGCTTGGCCTGGCCAAGGAGCTGGCCCCAGCCAACCCTGACGACAGCTACCGGCGCGAGCTCGACATGCTGGCCGCCACCGGCGAGCAGGCGTCGAGTGCCTTGCTGGCCATCGCGCTGCAGGCCGAGGGCCTGGCGTCCGTCAGCTACGCCGGCTGGCAGGTGCCGATCCGCACTGACAGCGCCTTCACCAAGGCCCGCATTGAAGCGATTGACGACACCCGTGTTCGGGCTGACCTGGCCGCCGGCCGGGTGGTCATCGTCACCGGTTTCCAGGGTGTCGACGCGCAGGGCAACATCACCACGCTGGGCCGCGGCGGCTCCGACACCTCGGCGGTGGCCGTGGCTGCCGCCATGAAGGCCGCCGAGTGCCTGATCTACACCGATGTGGACGGCGTCTACACCACCGACCCTCGGGTGGTGCCCGAGGCGCGCCGTCTGCACACCGTGAGCTTTGAGGAAATGCTGGAGATGGCCTCCATGGGCTCCAAGGTGCTGCAGATCCGCTCGGTCGAATTTGCCGGCAAGTACAAGCTGCCGCTGCGGGTGCTGTCGAGTTTTACGCCCTGGGACA
>CAIMVC010000146.1 GCA_903844825.1 uncultured Burkholderiales bacterium
ATTCGATCTTGCGGGTTCCAAATTCTTCGGTACAGTTCGGCATAGGCGGTCCTTGTTGTGATTGATGTTAGATACCAATAACAACGTGCCTTCGGGCGGGACTGCCTACCTGTTACTGTGAAATATTCGGGCTAGGAAGGCCTCGCGCCCGGCTTCGTTCATGCGCCGCGTTTGTTGCCAGATCGCAATATCCGGACAACTCTCAGCGAGCGCCGCACTGGCTTGTTGCAGGTAGTCGAAGCTGCTGAAAAAGGCCAGGTAATTGCCTGGCTGGCGACGGTATTGCTCGGCCATGATGGCCACCAGCGTGGGCAGCGACTGGCTGCGGTGCTGCCAGCGGGTAGAGACCGCGCGCACCACCCGCACCGACAACTGGTCGGCGGTAAAGGGCGAGCCGACGTTCAGGCAGACGGTGTCCTCGGGCAGGCCCAGCATGTCCATGTAAAAGTCCCAGGGCTTGAGCGTGGCCGAAAAAAGCGCGGCCGAGTGGACGCTGGCCAGACGCGGCTGAATGAACGCGGCGGGCACCACGTTGCGCAGGCACAGCACCGAGGGTGGCGTGCTGACATTGGCAGCAGACAGCGCAGGCGGCCCCTCCGTGAGCGTGACGTCAAACAGGGAGTGTTCGCCAAAAACCTCGGCCAGCTTCAAGAACTGCAGGACCTCAAAGTAAACGTCCTGCAACCCAGGGTCGACCAGCGTCGGGTTGTCGGCCAGGTAGGCGGTGAGCTTGGCGCCCAGCATTTGCAGTGTGCCCAGCAGCTTGGCTGGGACGCGCTCGTGCACCTGGTAGGCGGCCTCCTGGTCACGTGTGAGTTCGTTCCAACTGCGTTTGACGCGGTCCAGGTCTTTGCGGATGGACACGGGTAGCGCCCGCCGCACCGCATTCAGGCGGGTCAGCGCGAGCTCGGTGGTGTACATCTGGCGTGCGCGTTCGACCAGGTTGTGCGCTTCGTCCACCAGCAGGCTAACGCGCCAGTCATGCATGACGGTCAGCGCATGCAGCAGGGCGCTCTGGTCAAAATAATAGTTGTAGTCGCCCACCACCACGTCGGCCCAGCGGGCCAGATCCTGGCTGAGGTAGTAAGGGCACACCGTGTGCGCCAGCGCCACGCGGCGCAGCGCAGCCTTGTCCATGCGGCCTGACGCCAGCGCCGCGCTGCGGGCCTGCGGCAGCCGGTCATAAAAACCCTTGGCCAGCGGGCAGGCGTCGGGGTGGCAGGCCTTGTCCGGGTGTTCGCAGGCCTTGTCGCGCGCCACCAGCTCGAGCACGCGCAAGGGCGCTTGAGCGGGCAGGCTGTGCTCCAGCAGGCTCAAGGCGTCCAGCGCCAGGGCTCGCCCCGATGTTTTGGCGGCCAGGAAAAACAGCTTGTCGAGACCTTGCGCAGCAAAGGCCTTGAGCACCGGGTAGACCGTGCCCACGGTCTTGCCAATGCCGGTGGGCGCTTGCACCAGCAGCCGCCGGCCGCTCGCGGCCGAACGATAAACCGCCTCGGCCAGCGCTCTTTGTCCCGGCCTGAAATCGGCATGCGGAAAGGGCAGTTGCGCCAGCGCCGCGTTGCGCGCACTGCGGTGCGCCATTTCCTGGTCGGCCCAGTCTGTAAAGAGCGCGCACTGTGTCTGGAAAAATGCCTCTAGCTGCGCGGCGCTGTGCGTCTGGATCAGCACGGTTTCTTGCTGATCGTCGATATTGAAATAAACCAGCGCCAGACGCAACTCGTCGAGCCCCCGATGCTGACACAGCAAGTGGCCATAGACCTTGAGTTGCGCCCAATGCAGCTGTCGGTGGTTGTCGGCGATGGCTTCAAAGCGGCCGCGAAAGGTCTTGATCTCTTCGAGCTGCCGCTGGTCAGCGTCATAGCCGTCAGCGCGCCCGCGAACCCGTAGATTCCTGAATTCCCCGGACACACTGACTTCGGCCTGATAGGACTTGCCGCGACGCCCAGTCACGGCGGCGTGGCCGGCCATGCCTTCCTGCGCCGAGGGGGATGGCGTGAAACGCAAGTCCAGATCGCCGCGCTTGGCGGTGAATTCGCAGAGCGCGCGAACGGCGACAACGTAGGTCGGGCTCAATGTCGGCAGATCAAAAGGGCTCGCAAGCGCTGCTGAGGGCTCAGCGCTGCGGTAGTTGAAGGCGGGTGGCAGGACATCTCCCCTAGCCGCCCAGGTCGGCGTAGCCCGGGTTGTCGGGCGCGATGTCAATGATGTCGGGAGCTGGCATGGGGAACTTGGCTCTGGGCTGAACCCCATCCGGCAGTTGGGCGCGGCCGAGGGGCTGCCGAGGCAGGTCGCTGGCTGGGCGCGAGCAACAACGCCGGCGGCCTGAAGCGGCAGACCAGCGGCCGCGCAGTGCTCTCAACCAAGTGGTGATCTGCGCCATGTGCAAAACGCTTTGATTCAATTGACGTTTCATGCGGATGCTAGCGGCCATTTGCCGGATTTAGGTTGAAGCTTCCTGGCGAGAGTTCGCTGGGCTTCGGGAGTGTGTCACACCCAGGGCCCGCCTGAGCCGAGGCCGGGCCTGGCCGCGACAAGAAAGAGGGCGCTTACCTCGCGCTCACTGCATAAGGGTTTGAGCTAGGGTTCGCAGCCTTGCGAATGCCGACGCGCTGGGCTAATCTTTATTTGTAATCGCCCTAGACATTAACAGTGGCTTTGACTTTGTCGTGCTTGCATGGGGACTGGTTGTCAGGTGAATCTTTGTGCTGATTACTGGATGCGATAACTGGTTTGGCTGATGTTTTTATATTAGGAAAATATTCATGAATTTACTGTCGCGGTTGACCGGCCAATCTGCACTTGTCGGTGCGGCTCTGATGGCGTCGTTCTCGGTTTTTTCGGCTCCAACCGGCAAGTTGACGGTCGCCGTCCCGGCAGAACCTGCAACGCTTGACCCTCACAAGTCCAGCAATCGATACAACTACACCTTCAATAGCAATATGTTCGAAGGTCTGTATATCCGTAACGACAAGTCTGAACTGGTGCCCGGTTTGGCCGAGTCGGTGAGTGTCACACCGGACGGTCTGACCTACACCTTCAAATTGCGCAAAGGCGTGAAGTTTCATGACGGTTCCGCCATGACGGCTGATGATGTCAAGTTCTCTATGGACCGGGCGATCAACCCGGCGACCAAGAATCCATTGCTGGCCTACATCAAAACGATCGACCGAGTCGACATCGTCAACCCCGAAACAGTGGCCGTCAAATTGAAGGAAAGGGATGCCATTTTTCTCAAGAAGCTCGCGTTCGCCGGCTGGATCATTCCCAAGAACTACTTTCAGACGGCGGGCGAGGATGGCTTTGCCAAAAAGCCGATGGGAACCGGCCCATTCAAGTTCGTGTCGCGTTCCATCAATGAGCAGATCTTGATGGAAGCCAACGAAATGCACTGGGGCTGGGTGCCCAAGATCAAGAGCCTGGTGATGCGAACGGTGCCCGAGGATGCGGTTCGTCTGGCGATGGTCCAAACTGGCGAAGCCGATGTGGGGCCGAGATGCCGCCACCATTGGTCGACCGTCTCGGCGCGCTCAAGGGGGTCAAGACCTTGTCCCATCCCAGCGGTGAGATCTACTGGCTTGTTTTCAATATCAAAGATGGTGCCAAAGACAGTCCCTTGCTCAACCAGAAGGTCAGGCGCGCCTTGAACCATGCGGTGGACAAGCAGGCCATCATTTCCAGCGTCCTGAAAAACCAGGCGGTTCCCATTGCAGGTGTTTTGGCGCCTTCAGTCGCCGCGGTAGACAAAGGGCTGCAACCCTATGCGTACGATCCGGCCTTGGCCAAGAAAATGCTGGCCGAAGCCGGTTACCCCAATGGCTTCAAGATTGACATGTTCAGCTCGGTTGGTCGTTACACCCTGGACAAAGATATTTCTTTGGCAATCGCCAACAACCTCAAGGCCGTTGGTGTCGATGTCAACCTGAACCTCTGGGAGTCGTCCAAGTGGGTGGCGGACCTGCCCAAGAAGTACTATCCGCTGAGCTACCAAGCCTTTGGCAATACCGTGTTCGATCCGGAAGGCTTGATGATTTTCGGGCTGCACAGCAAGGCTTTCTGGTCCTTCTACAAAAATGACACGGTAGATAAACTGATCGATGACTCGCTCAAGATTGGTGACCAGAAAGAGCGTGATCAGCATTTCCAGAAAATTGAAAAGACGCTCTATGACGACGCCTCGCATATTTTCCTGTGGGAAAGCAAGATCTTGTTTGGTATGCGTGACAGGGTGACATGGAAACCCCAGGCCGGTGACAACGTCTACAAGTTTTGGAACGCCAGCGTGGCCAACTGATGCACTTTCATGTGGGCTACCTGATTCATCGCATCATTCAGGCGCTTGTTTGCATTCTGGGGGTATCCGTCATCATTTTCTCGATCACTCACCTGATCGGGGATCCGGTGCAGTTGCTGATGCCTGCCGAGGCCTCGCAGGCGGATCGACTTGTCTACAGGAAGGCGATGGGCCTCGATCAATCTGTCATTGAGCAGTATTTTTTATTTCTCTCCAAGGCAGTGACGGGGAACCTCGGTGATTCCTACCGGTTCAACATGCCTGTGACGGAGCTGGTTTGGGACCGCTTTCCCGCCACCTTCGAACTGGCCGTGGCAGCGATCCTTCTGGCCGTGGTGTTTGGCGTGGGGACGGGAATCCTCTCGGCCGTTCGCCCGAATAGTTTCGGGGACAAGTTTTTTGAGTTTCTCGCGCTCTCCGGCATGGCTGCGCCGACATTTTGGGTCGGCATCATGTTGATCATGATTTTTTCGGTGGAACTGCGCTGGCTCCCCTCGTCCGGACGTTCGGGCTTGCCCTCGCTGGTGCTGCCGGCCATTACCCTGGGCTGGTATTCAACGGCGGTGATTTCCCGGATGACGCGTTCGGCGATGCTGGAGACACTGGGTGCCGATTTTGTTCGCACGGCGGTACTCAAAGGGGCGCCTGCCGGCGTGATCATTTTCAGGCATTGCCTGCGCTACGTTCTGCCGACCCTGGTGACCATCGTGTCATTGCAGTTTGTCACCCTGCTGGCGGGCGCGGTCATCACCGAGACGATTTTCGCCTGGCCAGGGATCGGGCGGCTGTTGATCCAGTCGGCTTATGGGGGTGACTACCCGGTGGTGCAAGGCATCACCTTGATTTGTTCGGTGTTGTTCGTGCTGATCCAACTCTTTGCGGATATCGTGCAATTTGTTTTGGATCCACGGATCAGGCAGAGCGCATGAGACCCGACGAAAGTTTTCTTTCAAAGCTGCAGATCGGCCTGGCCGGCTTGGTGGTTTTTGGATTTTTCATCCTGGGCCTGTTGGGTGGTTGGCTGGCGCCGCATGACCCCGCCCAACAAAACCTGGCCCAGGTCATGCTGCCGCCGGTGTGGCAAGAAGGTGGATCGATGGCCCATCCTTTGGGCACGGCCATGTTGGGCCAGGACGTTCTGAGCGGCATCATGGCGGGGGCACGGGTCTCGCTGCTGGTTTCGGTGTGTGCCGTGGGTCTTTCCGGCGCGCTGGGTGTTCTTTTGGGATTGGTGGCCGGCTATGTAGGCGGGTGGCTGGACAGTCTGTTGATGCGCCTTGCGGATATTCAATTGTCGATCCCCTTCATCCTGCTGGCGATTGCGCTGATCGGTGCGCTGGGGCCCAACCTGACGAATGTGATTTTGGTGATCGCCATCACCAACTGGGTGACCTACGCCAAAGTGGTGCGAACCGAGACTTTGCGGCTGCGTGACCGGGATTTCGTCAAATCCGCCAGGGTCAGTGGCACCCCTTTGGCTTTGGTTCTGTGGCGGCACATCCTGCCCAACGTCATGAATTCAGTCATCGTGCTAGTCACGCTGGATATCGGAAAGGTCATTATTTTCGAGTCCGGATTGAGCTTTTTGGGCTTGAGTGTCCAGCCTCCAACCCCCTCCTGGGGCTCCATGCTGGCCGATGGCCGCAAGTACATCAGCATCGCTTACTGGACCTCCCTTTTCCCAGGCATCGCCATTTTTGCCGTGGTTCTGTGCGTCAATTTTCTGGGCAACTGGATTCGGGTCAAGATGGACCCGCAAGCCAGTCCGTGACCGGAACACCCAAGCCATGGAAACCCTGCTTCAAGTCGAGAACCTGCACACGCATTTTGTGACGCCCCGAGGTCTGGTCAGGGCCGTCAATGGCGTCGATATCCGACTACACAAGGGCGAGATTCTGGGTATCGTTGGCGAATCGGGATCGGGCAAGAGCGTGATGGCCCAGTCGCTTTTGCGGGTCGTGCCCAAGGCCAACCGGGCGCGCCTGGATGGACGGGTTGTTTTTTGCGGCACCGACCTGATGCAACTCGGCGAAGAGGCGATGCGCAGGGTCCGTGGCGCCCGCATCGCGATGGTCACTCAAAACCCCAGCACCTCGCTCAATCCGGTGTTGACGGTGGGCGACCAGCTACTGGAAGCCATGCGATTCCACCCCGACCGGATGCCGGACGAGTCGCGCATGAGGCAGCGCATGCTGGCCATGATGAACGAGGTGCAGTTGCCTACCCCATCTGTCATCGCCAAGCGTTATCCGTTCCAGCTCAGCGGAGGCATGAAGCAACGCATTTCGATTGCCATGGCGCTCATGTGTGAGCCAGAGCTGCTCATTGCAGATGAACCCACGACCGCCCTGGACGTGACCATTCAGGCGCAGATTCTCGAGCTGATACGCAACGCCAGACGGGTGCACGGGACGTCCGTCATCTTCATCACCCACGACCTGGGTGTGGTGGCGCAACTCTGCGACACCGTTGCGGTGATGTATGGCGGCAAGATCGTCGAGTACAACTCGGCGGATGAGATTTTTCGCAACCCGCGCCATCCTTATACCCAGGGCCTGCTGGAATCCAACCCGGTGTTCGGCCAGGCCAGGAAGCGTTTGCACGCGATGAGCGGGCAGCCACCCGATCTCGCCACCTTGAAAGACGGCTGCGCGTTTGCACCCAGGTGTTCCAAGGCGCTGCCTGGCTGTCATGTCGAACCGCCGGCCATGGTTCCAATCGCCGGGCATTTTCGGCACATGTGTCCCGTTGTTCAGGGCGTGGGAAAGTTGTCGGCATGATTGAAGTGAACAACCTCAAGAAGCACTACCGATTGCCGGGAACGCAATGGCTGGGCGCAAAGCCCGGACTACTCAAGGCGGTTGACGGGGTCAGTTTCTCCATCCAGGCCGGCGAGACCCTGGGCCTGGTGGGAGAGTCGGGTTCGGGCAAGACCACCCTTGGCCAAATGTTGCTGATGCAGACCAGTCCGACCGAGGGGCGTATCCGTTTCGAGGGTAACGATGTCCAGGGTTTGGCCGGGGCGGGTCGTGATGCCATGAAGGGCAAGGTGCAGGTTGTCTTCCAGGATCCTTACGATTCTCTGAACCCCCGAATGCGTGTGCGTGACATCATTGCCGAGCCCTTGCGCAACCTCAGGCAAGGCTCTGCTCAAGACATCATGGACAGGGTTGAGGCGGTGACGCAGCGGGTGGGTCTTCGTGTTGATGATCTGGTCAAGTTCCCGCACCAATTCAGCGGGGGGCAACGTCAGCGCATAGGCATAGCTCGGGCCATTTCGGTGAATCCGAAATTTGTCGTGCTTGATGAGCCGGTCTCCGCGCTGGACGTGTCGGTGCAGGCCCAAGTGATTAATTTATTGATGGAAATACAGGAGCAGCACCAGATCGCGTACCTGTTCATTTCGCACAATCTGGCCATCGTCGAGCACATCTGTGATCGGGTCCTCATTCTTTACCTGGGCAAGGTGGTCGAGATACTCAAAGTGGACGATCTGCATCAGTCCGGACTTCATCCTTACACCCGTGCCTTGATTGATTCGATTCCGATTCCGGACCCCGCCAGGGTCAAGGCGGGAATCCCCTTGCACGGCGAGATTCCCGACCCGATGAACCTGCCCACCGGCTGCCGTTTCAGTCCTCGTTGCGTGATGGCACAAGGGATGTGCCACGAGCGGGAGCCGGAATTGACAGACATGGGGGCGGGTCATTGGATGGCGTGCCACCGGAGTGCGGAGTTGTAGGCGGGGTTTTTGTTTAATTTGCAAACTCAGGAGATCTTCATGAAACAGCTGGTTGACCAGTCACTGGTCGATGAATACCAATCCAAGGGCTACATCACTGTCAAGGGCTTGTTCAGCGCCAAAGAGGTCGAGGTGCTGAACCAGGCCACGAGCGACGTCGTTCAGATGGACGGGCCTCAGGTCATGCGCGAGCGCAATGGCCTGCCCCACGTGATCTATGGCATGCACCTGATGGACAAGCGGCTTGCCGCGTTGACCCGACATCCCAAAATCGTGGCCATCGCGGAACAATTGTTAGGCGACAAAATTTACGTTCATCAGTCGCGCGTGAATGCCAAGCAGACGGGTGGTGCCATCGTGAATTGGCACCAGGACTTCGGCACCTACCACCGCGTCGATGGTGTGCCCAGGCCCGACGGCATCATGATTGCCATCTTTCTCAATGACGTGAGCGACTACAACGCACCTTTGATGGCGGTGCCAGGATCGCATGTGGAAGGGGTGGTGTCGCAGGCCAGCACGCTGACTGAGGCGGAGGACAGAGACCGTGCCTCCAAATACCGGTACGACATCACCATGGAAAAAATGTCGGAGTTGATCGACCAGTACGGTCTCGAACATATCATCGGGCCGGCCGGCTCGGTGGTCTTCATGAACATGCAGGTGGTGCATGGCTCCACGGTCAACATCACGCCGCTCAGACGGGTCATCCTGTACCTCAACGTCTGCACTGTTGACAACCAGGGGACGTCTTTTGCCCGGCCCGAGTATTTGGCGGCCAGGGATTTCAGCGCCATTGAGCCGCTGCCCGAGGACTGTCTTTCATCACTGGCTGCCGCCTGACATGCAAAGGGTATGACGATGCGCACAAATGAAGTGAAACAAAAACTGGCAGCCGGTGGAACCGCACTGGGCACCATGGTCTTTGAATTCAGCAGCCCGGGGCTTCCCGCTATTTTGGTGGCCGCCGGTGCGGAGTTCGCTTTGTATGACATGGAACACAGTGGTTTCACGATGGCAGAGATGCGGCGGCAGTTTGCCTATTGCCGGGGGCTCGGGCTGGTGCCTATCGTGCGCCCGCCTTCCAAGACCTATGCTGCGGTCTCGCAATTGCTGGACATCGGCGCCATGGGGCTGATGTTCCAGATGGTTGAGTCGCGCGAAGAGGCAGAAGAACTAGTCCGCTGGACGCGCTACCCGCCGCGAGGTGTTCGTGGCGCGATGTTTGGCGGTGCGCATGACGACTACAACACGGTCAATGTGGCTGACACCATGCGGGCTGCTGATGAGCGCACCTTTATCCTGGCGATGATCGAGACCAGGAAAGGCGCCGAAAACATGGAGGAGATACTCTCCGTCGCGGACATCGACGGCGCTCACCTTGGGCAGTTCGACCTTTCCCTGTCCCTTGGCCTTCCAGGGCAATTCGAACATCCCGAAATACAGTCGACCATCGACAGACTTCTCAGCACCTGCAAGCGGCTCGGCAAGACGGCCGCCTGCATGGCGCCCAATATGGAGACCGCCAAGGATTGGCAGAAAAGAGGTTTCCGGATGATTTCCTACAGCGCTGACAGTGCGTTGCTGCAGCAGGGGCTTCGGGTTGCTATAAAAGAGCTCAGGGGCGAATAGGGGTGCGACCGGACGCAGGTGCTATGCGCACCGTGTCCGATTTTGGGATGGAAAAATACCGTGGGTTTTCAGATACGTCAGGTCCATCCGGTCTTCGTCGGCGAGTTGACTGGTATTGATTTACGCCGTCCGCCAGGCGAAGACGAGGTCGCCGCCCTGCATGCCGGCATGCAGCGCTATGCGGTGCTGGTCTTGCCCAACCAGGCCGTGACCGATGAAGAGCAGATAGCTTTTAGTCGTCACTTGGGCGAGCTTGAACTCGCCGTGGGTGGCACCTTGCAAAAGAGCGAGGAAAAGCGCCTCAAGCTCGAGCTGGCGGACGCCTCGAACCTGGATCGCCACAACAAGTTGTTCGCGCGAAATGACAGAAACCGCATGTACAGCCTGGGTAACCGGCTCTGGCATTCCGACAGCTCCTTTCGGCCGATTCCAGCCAAGTACTCGCTGCTGTCCGCGCGAACGCTTCCAAGCGCGGGTGGTAATACCGAGTTTGCAGACATGCGCGCCGCCTACGATGCGCTTGATGCAGACATGAAGGCGTTGATCAACGACCTGGTCTGCGAGCATTCCCTTGTTTACTCCAGACAACAGATTGGCTTTGACGATCTATCGCACGAAGAGCGCAGCATGTTCACAGTGGCTCGCCAGCCCCTGGTTCGCAAGCATCCCTGGAGTGGGCGTCAATCACTTTTTTTGTCTGCTCACGCCGGTGCGATTGTGGGCTGGGAAAAGCCGGAAGCGCGCGATCTGCTGCGCCACCTCACGGAGCATGCGACCCAACGCGAGTTCGTTTACGCCCACGCCTGGCGGCTAAACGATCTGGTGATTTGGGACAATCGGCAGACCATGCATCGGGTATGCCGCTTCGACGACACCCGGGAGCCACGCGATATGCGTCGCACCACGATCGCGGGGGATGGACCGGAAACCTTGCCGCACCACTCGTCAGGGCGCGCCTGACGCGTTACGCAAGCTCGCCGCCCAACGCCCAACGCCCAACGCCCAACGCCCAACGCCCAACGCCCAACGCCCAACGCCCAA
>CAIMVC010000147.1 GCA_903844825.1 uncultured Burkholderiales bacterium
CTGAGTGTAAAAACTGTAAGTACGTACCGGACCCGGGTGATGGAGAAAATGAGCCTGGCCTCCAACAGTGACCTGACCTACTACGCGCTCAAAAACAAGTTGATTGATTGACAAGAAAGTCAATCCTATTTTTCTTGTCCACGCCCCGGGGCCGCAGGCCCTGGGCACTGTGCTACGCAGTACTTGATCAGCGCATCAATCTCCTCGGATTTATCAAACACTTTGTCAGCGCCCAGCAGCGCGCAGCGCTCGCGTATGTCGGCTGTCGCGTAGTTGCTCAGCACCACCATCTTTTGATTCGGCTGGCGCTGCTTGCAGGCCGCCAGAATACCCAGCCCGGTGCCTTGTTTGAGAAACAGATCGACGATCGCCAGATCCCATTGATGCAGGGGGCTTGTCAGCCAGAGTTTGCCCGCGTCCTCCGTCTCAGCCGTGCCCACGGCCTCAATCCCAGCCAGTTCTTCGAGCGTGCCGATCAGGTTCTCGCGAATGGTCGGGTTATCTTCGACGATAAAAGTCTTCAGTCTCACTTGATGGTTTTCCAAGCGCTCATTTCTTGCGTTTTAGCGGCACTTGTCGGGCCGGCCGAAAAGTCAAGCTCGAGGTCGTTTTTTCGGGGTTGGGGGCGTCTGATTAATCCGCTTGCAGTCACTTCAGATCCGTCTGAGCCGGACAGCATGCAAATCAGTTGAAATGATTTTGACAGAGACTCTGCCCGCTCCGTGTAGGGTGTTTCCTACGACGGTGTCATCAGTTGCCCCGAGTCGGGATTGCTGAAAAGTAATTTAAAAAGCTTCAAACAGCGCGTTAAAGATCACGCCGTGCAGGATTTAAGCGTTGGCGCTACGGATGACACACCAGGCAACTGCTTTGGCGCTGGACACTGATCTCGCTCCATGCCATGCGCCTGGCGTCGAGCATCAGCAGCCGGCCCGCCAGCGGCTCGCCCAGACCGCACAGAAGCTTGAGCGCCTCGGCGGCCTGCACGCTGCCGATGATGCCCACCAGCGGCGCAAACACACCCATGGTGGCGCAGCGGGTTTCTTCGGGTACCTCGGCCGGCGAAAACAGGCAGGCGTAGCACGGCGCCTCTGCCTGGCGCACGTCGAACACCGAGACCTGCCCGTCAAAGCCGATGGCTGCACCCGAGACCAGAGGTTTGCGGTGCATCACGCAGGCCTGGTTGATGGCCTGGCGCGTGGCGAAGTTGTCGGTGCAATCGAGCACCACATCAACCTCGGGCAGCAGGGCGTCGAGCCGCGCTGCGTCCGCGCGCTCGGTGATGGCGTTGACCTGCGCATCGGGGTTGATGTTTCGAATCGACTCGGCCAGCGACAAGGCCTTGAACTGCCCGATGCGATCGAGCGAATGGGCAATTTGCCGCTGCAAGTTGGTGGCGTCCACCCGGTCGTGATCGATCAACGTGATCTGGCCGACGCCGGCGCTTCCCAGGTACAACCCCACCGGTGAGCCGAGTCCACCAGCGCCGACGATCAGCGCTCGCGAGGCCAGCAGACGAGCCTGGCCTTCCACGCCGATGTCGTCGAGCAGGATGTGGCGCGAATAGCGCAGCAGTTGGGAGTCGTTCATGCAAAGGCGCGGGGCGTTGTGGGTACGGCGCAGCCCGCGCAGCGCGCAGGTGAGACAGGCGCTGGCCCGCCGGCACCTGTCTCGATGGTCCGGGTCAATTGTCTTTCTTGTCTTCCTTGCGCGCCGACATGGTCTTGCTGACCAGCACCGGGCGTCCCTTGAGCTGGTTGATGGCCTGCATCAGCTGGAAATCTTTGTCGCTGCCGAACTCTGGCGGCCGCCGCTGCTCAGGCGTCTTTTTGGACTCTTCCTCGAGCCGCTTAAGGGCCTCCTCGCGGGCCTTCTCGCGGCCCGGGTCCTTGACTTCGGCGCCCTGGCCACTGTTGAGGTGCTTTTCCAGATCGGCTTCGCGGGTGCGCAAGGCGGCAAACGGGCTGCCTTCGGCGGTCTCGTCAATCATCACGTCCGGGATGATGCCCTTGGCCTGGATCGACTTGCCGCTGGGCGTGAAGTAGCGCGCGGTGGTCAGCTTGAGCCCGGTGTCGGGGCCCAGCGGGCGCACGGTTTGCACGGAGCCCTTGCCAAAAGTCTGATTGCCCATGATGGTGGCGCGTTTGTGATCCTGCAAGGCACCCGCCACGATCTCGCTGGCCGATGCCGACCCCTCGTTGACCAGCACCACCAGGGGCACATTTTTCAGCGCGGCCGGTAGCCGTTTGAGTGGGTCTGTACCGCGCCGCTGGTAAAACTCGGGGGAAGCCTTGTAGGTGAACTTGCTTTCTGCCAGCTGCCCGTTGGTGGACACCACCGTGACGTTGTCGGGCAGGAAGGCCGCAGACACCGCCACCGCCGCGTCAAGCAGTCCCCCCGGGTCGTTGCGCAGATCCAGCACCAGGCCCTTGAGCTGGGGCTCTTGCTTGTAGATTTGTTCGAGCTTGCTGGCAAAGTCATCGACCGTGCGCTCTTGGAACTGGCTCAGGCGAATCCAGGCGTAACCGGGCTCGATTACCTTGCTGCGAACCGACTGGGTGCGAATTTCTTCTCGCGTGATGGTCACCGGGAAGGTGCGGTTCTCGGCCTTGCGGAAGATCGTCAACATGACCTTGGTCTGTGGCTCGCCGCGCATTTTCTTGACAGCGTCATTCAGGCTCAGGCCCTTGACGAAGGTGTCGTCGATCTTGGTGATCAGGTCGTTGGGCTTGAGCCCGGCGCGGTCGGCCGGCGAGCCCTCAATGGGTGAGACCACCTTGACCAGGCCGTCTTCCTGGCTGATTTCGATGCCGACGCCAACAA
>CAIMVC010000148.1 GCA_903844825.1 uncultured Burkholderiales bacterium
GGCTTTGCCGATGACCTGACCGAAGTCAACCAGCTCACGCTGCAGCGTCAGCAGACCATGATGTTCAGCGCCACGTTCGCGCCGCGCATCATGCAACTGGCCACCCGCGTGATGCGCGAGCCGCAGCGCGTTGAAATCGACTCGCCGCAAGACAAGCACACCTCCATCACCCAGTCCCTGCTGTGGGCTGACAACATGACGCACAAGCGCAAGTTGCTCGACCACTGGCTGCGCGACACGACCATCAACCAGGCCGTGGTGTTCGCTTGCACCCAGGTCGAGTGCGACGGTCTGGCCAACGATCTGGTGCAGGAAGGCTTTAGCGCTGTGGCGCTGCACGGTGCCCTCAGCCAGGGTTTGCGCAACCGCCGCCTGATGGCTTTCCGTGATGGTCGCGTGCAGATTCTGGTGGCCACCGATGTCGCTGCCCGCGGCCTGGACGTGCCCACCATCACCCACGTCATCAACTACGGCCTGCCCATGAAAGCCGAAGACTATGTTCACCGCATTGGCCGCACCGGCCGTGCCGGCCGCAGCGGCCAGGCGATCACTATTGCCGAGTTCCGCGACCGTCGCAAGATTGGCGAGATCGAGCACTACACCCAGCAAAATCTCAAGCCCAGCGTGATCCCCGGTCTGGAGCCCCAGCAGCGTATGCCGGTCAGTTCCGAGCGCCCCCGTGGCAACTTCGGTGGCGGCGACCGTGACCGCGGTCGCAGTTTTGGCGGTGGCGGCGGTGGTTATGCCGGTCGCAAACCAGCCGGTGGCTTTGGCGGCGGCGGCGGTGGCTTTGGCGGCGGTGGTGGCTTCGGCGGCAACCGCCAGGACCGTGGTGAGCGCAACGAGCGTCCGCCGTTCCAGGGCCAAGGCCAGGGTTTTGGTGACCGCGGTTTTGCGGACCGCGCCCCTGTGCGCCGCGACGATCGCGGCTTTGGCGGCGGCGACAACTTTGCACCGCGGCAAGAGCGCAGCTTCGCACCCCGTGACGACCGCAACGTCGGTGCACCGCGAAGCGAAGGCTTTGCACCGCGGCCGGACTTTGCCAACCGCAAGCCTGGCTTTGCCAAGCCTGCCGGCAAGGTGTTTGTGCCGCGTGACGCTGCGCGCAAGGCCGGTGGCAAGTTCGCCAAGCCAGCGCGTGACTGATGTGATCTGAATCCGGCCGCAGGGTGATCTTGGTCGTCCGGTGGTCGGGCAATCAATGGTCCATTGGCTGTCAGGTCATGGCCCATTTGAGGCGCCGGGGGCAAAGTTGCGCTAAGACTGAAGTGCCGTGAAGAGGTGCTAAGTTGTTGCCAAGTTGGGGCTAAGTTCGGTCTAAAGGGCCGTCACAAAAAATATCAAAGCCGCTGCAGACCTTGTGCCTGCAGCGGCTTTTTTTGCGCTCATCACGTTGACGGTCTGGCTCGTGTGCCGACGCTGTTGCGCGGAACTGCGCTGTCAGTTCTTGAGCGGCAGGTGTTTAAGAATGAAGCCCTGTACAACGCTGGTAACTTCGGTGCCCGCACCGTAGTTCATGTGTAGCCCGCTGCGGCACGGGTCTTTGTCTTCTGCCTGACCTGAGCGGATCAGGACTGACTCGGTCGTCGACTGATTACCTTGCCTGAATTTTTCAAAAATTCGCCGGTTCCCAGCAGGTGTTGTGCTCTTGCAGGCGTCGTTCTCATTGATCATGAACAGCGCCGGGATGTTGGCCTGGTCGTTGAAACTGGCGATGTCCCGGCCCGAGCTGAAGATCAGACCGTCGAGCAGATTGTCCCTGCGGTGTTTTTGCAGGTACTTGTAATACTCGGAAATGCTGATGCCGCCGTTGCTGTGCCCCATCAGCCAGACGGGCTTGCCGAGCAACTGCTTGTAATGCTGCACCACGCTGTCCAGCCGGACCAGATGGTCGGTGCTGGCCCTGGCCTTGGGGTAGTCGGGACCGTCCAACAAGGCCCTGGGGCTGTCGAAAATGACCACGTTCAAGGCACCCGAAGTGAGCTCAGGATCGCTCAGGCCCAGCAATGCGGCGATGAAGTAATTGCGTTTGAAGTAAGGCGACTGATCGCTCCAGTGCGGCTTCATGCCGACACTGCCGTCGCCGCCCGGGATATAAATGAGGGTCGCTTGAGCTTGTCTGGCGAGCTTGAGGTAGGCCATGGTCGGCTCGGCTGAAATGGTCCAGCCGCTGTCGATTTGCGCCACCGCGCTCACCTGGGCCTGGGCTGTCATGCCCGGAGCCAGTGCGCAGAGCAGCAGAACTGCCCGAAGCAATTTTCCCGCCATGCCGCACAGGCCTTTAGACGAAGCGGTTCTCGATCGAGCCGATGCCATCAATCTCGATACGCACTACGTCGCCTGATTTGAGGTATTGCGGCGGGCTCAGTCCCATGCCCACGCCGGCCGGTGTGCCGGTGGCAATCACGTCGCCGGGGTAGAGCGTGATGCCGCGCGAGCAGGTCTCGATCAGGCTGGGAATGTCGAAGATCAGGTCGGTGGTCAGGCCGTCCTGGCGCAACTCGCCATTGACCCAACCGCGCACCCGGGTGCGGGTGCCGTCGAGTTCGTCGGCGCTCACGATCCACGGGCCCATGGGGCAGAAGGTGTCGAAGGATTTGCCCAGGTCCCATTGCGCGTGGCGCATCTGGACGTCGCGGGCGGTGACGTCGTTGACGATGGTGTAGCCAAACACATGGTTGAGTGCATCGGCGCGGCTGATATTGCGCCCGCCGGTGCCGATCACCACAGCCAGCTCGGACTCGTAGTCGATCTGCTCGGAAATCGCGCCGGGCAGGATCACGTCGTCGCTGGGGCCGACCACGCACTCGGGTACCTTGGTAAAGACGATGGGCCAGGAGGCGACGTTGGCGTTGTTGTCCTTGAACACTGAGGTCGACAGTTCCCTGGCGTGTGCATGGTAGTTGCGACCGACGCAAAAAATATTGCGCCGGGGCAGGGGCAGTGGGGCTTCGAGCCTGACCTCGGACAGCGGCACCGCCTCGCCTTGGGTGGGAAGTTGCGCCACGTCGCCGCGCTCGATCAGACGCAGGGCGCCGGTGTGGGCGGTTGCCGCGTCAACGCGAAAAGCGGTGACGCTCTGGCCGTCGGCGGACACGAGGCCCACATGACGCTGGCCTTTCCATTGGTAGGTCGCAATGCGCAAAGCAGTCTCCTGGTCGGGTAATGAGTGGTTTTGCTGACTCAGGCGCCGTAGTCGAGGGTGCTCTCGGGCGGCTATGCCAAGTGGGGCGGCCATGATAACAAGCCCGCCCGTCGATTCGATGCCCCTCAAGTCGCCCTAGCGCATGTCGTTGCGCCGTGCTAGTTCCACAAACAGGGCCGAGTGGTCCAACTCGCTCAGGCCGTGGGCTTCGCCATCGGCGTAAAGCTGCTCAAAGAGTTGGGTAATGGGGGCGTCAAAGCCTAACTCTTGGGCGGTCAGCAAGGCGTTGCGCATGTCCTTGAGCTGGATCGACATGCGCGCCCGCGCGGCAAAGTCGCGCTCGACCATGCGCTGGCCGTGGACCTGCAGGATGCGGCTGTCTGCAAAGCCGCCACCAATGGCTTGCCGGACCTTGGCCATGTCGGCGCCGCCCTTGGCGGCCATCAACAGGGCTTCGGCGACGGCGCCGATGGTGATGCCCACGATCATCTGGTTGGCCAGTTTGGCCAGTTGGCCGGCGCCGTGCGGGCCGACATGGGTGGAGCGCCCCAGCGCCCGGAAGACCGGTTGGGCTTGTTCAAAGTCAGCTTCCTCGCCACCCGCCATGATGGCCAGCGTGCCCTGTTCGGCGCCAAGCGTCCCCCCCGAGACTGGGGCGTCCAGATGGCGCAGGCCCAAGGCTTGCATCCGGCCCGCATGGTCGCGGGCCTGGCGCGGCTGAATCGACGCCATGTCGATGAACAGCGCGCCCGGCTGCATGGCCTGGGCCACGCCTTGCGAGAACAGCAAGTCCTCGACCACGGCGCCGTTTTCCAGCATGCCGACGACAAAGTCGGCCTGGGCCACGGCCGTGTTGGCCTGCGCGTGCAGTGTGGCGCCGTCGGCGCTCAGGCTCTCGGCCTTGGCACGGGTGCGGTTCCACACCTGCACCTGATGGCCGGCCTGGCACAGGCGCCGGGCTATCGGCAGACCCATTTTCCCGGTACCCAGCAGGGCGATTTTTAAGTGCTGCGCGGTCATGCTGCTTTTTTCATGCCCGGGGCAAACATGGTTTCCATTTCGTTGCGCACCTTGTAGGCGGGCGTGGAGGTGTCCATGGCTACGTCGGCCCAGCTCAGGCTCTGACCTTTTTTGACCGGCCGCACCACCTTGACCTGATGCGCCAGACCCAGCGGCAGGCCGCCCATGCGCAAGGACGTGTCGGCTGGCAGCAGCTTGCCCCAGACCGTGTAGCCGCCTTCGCCGTCGAGCATGTCGCCGGGGGCCAGATCGCGCTTGGCTGTGGCCACCACGTCGGCGTTCCAGCAGGTCGCCACGCCGGTGGGCTCGCCGCGCAGCGCCACACTGGCCACCGAGACGCCGACTTCCAGGCCAATCAGGTGCCAGCGCTTGTAGAGCGTGAAGTAGCGCCCGCTCGGGTCGGTGTGCGCGTTGTACTCTTCAAAGCAGTTTTTGATGTAGTCGGTTTCGGCCTCGACCGTGACCCACACGCCCATGCGAATGTCATAGGGAATCTTGCGGCCATTGGCTTCCAGGGAAGAAATCACCTCAACCATGCCCTTGCGCTCCAGCACGCCACCTTCGCTGATCGGGCGCGTGACAAAGGGAATGTCTTCGACGCTGGCCGGTGGGTACAACAAGCCGTTGCTTGGCACCGTCAAACCGGTCGCGTTGGCCACGGCAGTGGACTCGATCGAGGGCTTGGAGCCATCGAGGAAACTGTTGAACATCTTGGGGTTCAAGCCACCGCGCGCAGCCTGCTCTGGCGTCAGACCGTAGTTGGTCCACACGGTTTCGGGGGTCGACTCCGAAAAATGCGGCAGCCACTTGTGACCACGGCCGGCGGCCACCACCGGAAAGCCGCAGGTGCGCGCCCAGTCCACCAGGTCGCAAATCAGGGCCGGCTGGTCGCCAAAGGCCAGCGAATACACCACACCCGCGTCGGCCGCCTTGCGCGCCAGCAGCGGGCCGCAAAAGGCATCGGCCTCGACCGTCACGTTGACCACATGCTTGCCGTGTGCGAAAGCCTTCAGGCAGTGCTCCACGGCGGCGACCGGGTTGCCGGTGCATTCGACAATGATGTCGATTTGCGGGTGCGTCACGACCGCCTGCCAGTCTTCGGTGATCCAGGTGTTGCCGGTGTTGAGCGCCTCTTGTGCCGAGCCTGCCTGTGCCTGATGTGCCGGCCAGCCAACGCGGGCCAGGTTGGTGCGCGCTGCCTCGGGCGAGAGGTCGGCGATCGCCACCAAGTGCACGCCCGGCGTGCGCGGCACTTGCGCCAGGTACATCGAGCCAAATTTGCCGGCACCGATCAGACCGATGCGCACGGGTTTGCCATCGGCCTGGCGTTGCTGGAGTTTGCTGTAGAGGTTCATGCTCAGGCGGCTTTGCGTTCGGGGGTGATTTCGTCCATGGAGGTCTGCAGCGCCGTGGCGGGAATGCCGTCTTTCCATGGCAGATCGACCGGGTAGTTCTGGAGCAGGCAATCGTCGGGCAGGCATTCGATGGGCGTGAAATCGCGGTGGGCGATGTATTCGGGGCGCTTGAAGCGGCGAATATGGTTGCTCACAGCGCACAGGCTCAGGTACACGGCCACGCGGTCGAAGGGCGAGAGGTTGCTGCCCGAGGCATGCACCAGGCAGGAGTGAAACAGAATCATCGAGCCGGCCGGCCCTTTCGGGCTGACGATGCCGCCATTCTTGCCGCCGGCGCGTTGCACCAACTGGCGAATCAGCTGGTTGTCCACGGTCCACAGCGGGTAGCTGGTGGTGGTCAGGTCGTGCTTGGCGTCAACCACGCCTTTTTTGTGGCTGCCTGGAATGAACATCAGCGGGCCGTTGTGCTCGTTGACGTCGTCCAGAAAAATGGCCACGTTCATGGCGCGCTCGGTCGGCATCATGTCGTCGTTGAGCCAGGTGCCGTAGTCCTGGTGCCACTGCCAGACGTCGCCCTCAAACGCCATCTTGCCGTTGATCTTGAACTGGTGCATGTAGAGTTTTTCGCCCAGCAGCTCTTCGACCGGCCCGATCATGCGCGGGTGGCGACCGAGCTTGCCGAAGGGCTCGCTGTACATATGGGCAGCAAAGTTGGTGCGCACAGCGTCCTTGCCCTTTTCGCGAACGTTGTAGTCCTCGCGCCGACTGTAAAGCTCGGGCACTGCTTCGGTCAGGGTGCGGGTTTCCTCGGGAGAAAAGAGGCCGGGGAAAAACAAATAGCCTTCCCGGTCAAATTGTTCGAGTTGTTCAGGGGTCAGTTGCATGGTGTGTCTCCTTGAGGTTTGGGTTGAGGTGTTCTTGGGAGGGTGGGGTAAAAAAGCAGCGTTTTGCTCAGGTGGCTTTGCTCGGCGCGCTGGCTTGCAGTGCGCTGGACAGCAGCGCCGACAGATTGCGGCCAGCGTCTTCGCCGTGCTGGCGAATCAGCACCTCGGCCAGGTCTGCGTCGCCGGCGCGAAGGGCCTGGGCGATCGCTTCGTGTTCGTCCCAGATCGACTCACGCATGGTCGAGACCTGCAGCACGGCACCCATGGCGCGGCGAATGTGCTGCCAATGCAGTTGCGCGCTTTGAGCGATCAGCGGATTGCCGGAGGCCACGTAGATAGCCCCATGAAAAGCCGCGTCGGCAGCCAGCATGTCCTTGACCTGACCGCCCCGTGCGGCCGCCCGCCCGGCCTCGATCAGGCCGGCCGGCATGTCGTAGCCAGCGGCGGCAGCCAGCCGCGCGGCCAGCGCGTCCAGGGCGCTGCGCACTTGGTAAATATGCGTCAGACCGACCACGTTCAGGGGGGCCACCAGCACGCCGCGGCCCGGCGCGTCCATCACAAAACCATCTTTTTTCAGCAGCCGCAGGGCCTGCAGCACGGGCTGGCGCGACACCGCCAACTGCTCAGCCAGGTCTTCTTGCATGATGCGCGCGCCGGGCGCCAGCGAGCCTGCGCTGATCGCGTCCAGCAAGGCCCGATAGACCTGGTCGACCAGGTCGGGCGTGCTTTCAATCTGGATCAATTGCGGAATCACGACTGTGCTTTTTTGGCAATTTGTACTCTGTATACAGAATACTCTGCTGGTCACTGACCAAGACAGAGGGAAAACCCGGGGTGACGCCCTGGCTGGCCTAGCGCACGGTCCGGATGTGCCACCATTGCAGCCTCGGCTTTTTTCTTTCAGGACGCCCATGACCCGATTCGACCCCGCGTGGCTGGACAGCATGTACAACAACCGGCTGCTGGTGCCCGACTTTCCTGTTCACTTCGCCAACTGGGTCCGGCTGTCAGCCCAGGCCCGTGCCAGCCAGCACTGCGCGCTTGACCTGGCTTATGGCCCTGGTGCAGGTGAAAAGCTCGACGTGTTTCAGGCGCCCAAAACGAACACCACCACCAAGGCCGGCGCGCCTGTGGTGGTCTTCATCCACGGCGGCTATTGGCGCGCCCTCGACAAGGCCGACCATTCCTTTGTGGCGCCGGCCCTGAACGCCGCGGGTGCGACGGTGGTGGTGCCCAACTACGACCTGTGCCCGGCGGTGAGCATTCCAGACATCACCTTGCAAATGGTGCGGGCGCTGGCCTGGACCTGGCACCATATCGCCCGCTACGGTGGCGATCCGGGGCGCATCACGGTCATCGGCCATTCGGCAGGCGGCCATCTGGCGGCCATGATGCTGGCTTGCCAGTGGTCGGTGTTTGAGCCGGATCTACCCGCCGATCTGGTGAAGAACGCGCTGTCTATTTCCGGTCTGTTTGAGCTGGAGTCGATCATGCACACGCCGTTCTTGCAGGGCGACTTGCGTCTGACCGATGAACAGGTTCTCAAGGCCAGCCCAGCCTGGCTGCCAGCACCCCGGCACGGCCAGCTCTACAGCGTGGCAGGGGGCGATGAAAGCGCCGAGTTCAAGCGGCAAAACGCGCTGATCCAGGCCGCCTGGGGCCGGCCGTGCGTGCCCATTGCCGAGAACCTGCCGGGCCTGAACCATTTCAGCATGGTCGAGGCCCTCGGGCAATTTGCCCTCGGGCAAACTGGCCACCGCCTGCATAGCCTGGCGCTGCAACTGTTGGCCAAGACCGCTTGACGCGGCTGGGGCGCTGAGCGCAGCGCTGGCTTGGTGCGGGCGCTGCCAGGCCCACCCCCGCCCTGTCTCTGAGGCCGCTGGCCGTGGCAGCCCAGGCTGTTACATCAGCAAGTGCTCGCCGGCGTTGTCGCCGCCCAGCATCACGTAATTGACCTTGCGGATGTCCATGAGTTTTTTGCCGCCCGAGTAGCTGATGGAGCTTTGCACGTCCTGTTCCATCTCGGTGAGCGTTTCGGCCAACTTGCCCTTGATCGGCTCGAGGATGCGCTTGCCTTCGACGTGCTTGTACTCGCCCTTGTTGAAGTCCGAAGCCGAGCCGTAGTACTCCTTGAACAACTTGCCGTCCACCTCGACGGTCTGGCCCGGGCTTTCCTCGTGGCCGGCGAGCATGGAGCCGATCATCACCATGGTCGCGCCGAAGCGCACCGACTTGGCAATATCCCCATGCTCGCGGATGCCGCCGTCGGCAATGATGGGTTTGGTCGCCACGCGGGCGCACCACTTGAGCGCCGAGAGTTGCCAGCCGCCGGTGCCAAAGCCGGTCTTGAGTTTGGTGATGCAGACCTTGCCCGGGCCAATGCCGACCTTGGTGGCGTCGGCACCCCAGTTCTCCAGGTCGATCACGGCTTCGGGCGTGGCCACGTTGCCGGCAATCACGAAGGCGTCGGGCAAATGTTCCTTGATGTAGCCGATCATGTTCTTGACGCTGTCGGCATGTCCATGCGCGATGTCGATGGTGATGTATTCGGGGGTCAGCCCCAGCGCGGCCAGTTGGTCCACGGTGGCGTAGTCGGGTGGCTTGACGCCCAGCGAGATCGAGGCATAGCTGCCCCGGGCTTTCATGCTTTTGACGAAGGCCAGGTTGTCCAGGTCAAAGCGATGCATGACATAAAAGTAGCCGTGATCGGCCAGCCACTGGCAAATCGACTCGTTGATCACGGTCTTCATGTTGGCCGGCACCACCGGGATGCGAAAGCGGCGGCCGCCGAGCTCGACACCCGCGTCGCATTCGGAGCGGCTGTCCACGCGGCATTTGCGTGGCAGCAGCAAAATATTGTCGTAGTCAAAAATTTCCATGACCCAAGCTCCTTAAATCGTTGAAAAAAGGGCGCTTGGATTGCTCCGGCTTGCCGGCCCTGGTCAGTGGCAAAGTCTTGCCGCGTCAAAAGCCCACAAAAAACCGGGCGCAATTGCTTGGGCCCGGTGTCTGATTCTAGGCCCGCTGCGCGCCTGAGCTGAGCGGGCGAGTCATATACCCCTCATACGCTTGCGCGCATGGGGCTGTTAGCGCGTATCTGGGGGTATCGGCGAGTCTTAGCGGGCTTGAGGCGGCGTGGACTGGGCCGGGCCGGCGGGCGGGGTTGGGGTTGGGGTTGGGGTTGGGGTGCAGCGGGACTGCGCGGCTGCCACCACGCGGCCGTGTGAATTCTCGACCCAGCCGATCAGCCGCAAGCGCTGCGGGTCGCTGCCTTCGGGTAAATGCATGGAGCGCGCTTCGCGCAGAGCGGCGGCCGGGGCATGCGCCGGCCAGTCGGTTTGCAGCAGGTTTCGCACCAGTTGCCGTGCCACGGGCGAGCCCTCGGTGCCGGCGGGCAGGACTTCGACCAGCACCAGCCAACTGCGCCAGGGTCCGCCATCGGCTGCCTTGTTCGCTGTCTTTGGCGTCCTTGGCGTGAATCCGATGGAGGTGCCCACGTAGCCATTGAAGGCCAGGCCGTGCGCGACCCGCAAACTGCCAGCCACGGGTTGGACCGCCGTGCGCTGGTCAAAGGGTTCGGTTGCGGGTGGGCGGCCCAGCGCTTGCAGCCGCTGCAGGCCATCCTGGCGGGCGACTGCCGACAAGGCGGCTTCTTCACCCTTGGCTGAGGGCAGCACCCAGTCGAGTATGGCGTCGCCGGGCCGGGCCGCCGGTGTCGCGCGGTCGGTCCAGCAACTCTGGCAGTCGGCGTCCATCCAGCGTTCAAGCAGCGCCACCGGGCGGGGTTGACCGTCACTGCTGCAGACCGACTGCGCTTGCACGCTGGCACTGTCCGCGAGCAGGCCCAGCACCACCGCGCGGGCGAGCAGTCCGGCCCATGGCGTGGCCTTGGTGAGGGACTTCGGTGTGGGCATCAGGAGCTTTCTACAATGGGGCGATATGTTTGCAGACGCCGTTTCCGGATCTCCCCTTCTTCTAAATCTTAACCCCGAGCAATTGGCTGCGGTCACGCTGCCCAACACCCATGCGCTGATTCTGGCGGGTGCCGGTTCTGGCAAGACCCGGGTGCTCACCACCCGCATCGCCTGGCTGCTGCAAACCGGCCAGGTCACCCCCGGCGGCGTGCTGGCGGTGACGTTTACCAACAAGGCGGCCAAGGAAATGCTGGCGCGCCTGTCGGACATGCTGCCGGTCAACGCCCGCGGCATGTGGATCGGCACCTTCCACGGGCTGTGCAACCGTTTTTTGCGGGCGCACTACAAGATGGCCAACTTGCCGCAGAGTTTTCAGATTCTGGACACCCAGGACCAGCTGTCGGCGATCAAGCGTCTGTGCAAACAGTTCAATGTGGACGATGAGCGTTTTCCACCCAAGCAGCTGATGTGGTTCATCGCGGCCTGCAAGGAAGACGGGCAGCGGGCCAAGGATGTCGTCGTGCGCGACGAGGAAAGCCGCAAGAAGGTCGAGATTTACGCCCTCTACGAAGAGCAGTGCCAGCGCGAAGGGGTGGTTGATTTTGGCGAACTGATGCTGCGCAGCTACGAGCTGCTGCGCGACAACCCGCCGGTGCGCGAGCACTACCAGCGGCGCTTTCGGCATATTTTGATTGACGAGTTTCAGGACACCAACCGGCTGCAATACGCCTGGATCAAGATGCTGGCCGTGCAGGGCGATGACGCCGCCGAAGGCCCGCATGCGCTGCCCGGTGGCTCGGTGGTGGCGGTGGGCGATGATGACCAGAGCATCTATGCTTTTCGGGGTGCCCGCGTCGGCAATATGGCCGACTTTGTGCGCGAGTTTCATGTCCAGCACCAGATCAAGCTCGAGCGCAATTACCGCAGCTTTGGCAACATTCTGGACTCGGCCAACGAGCTCATCAGCCACAACAGCAAGCGACTGGGCAAAAACCTGCGCACCGAAGCCGGTCCCGGCGAGCCGGTGCGCGTGTTCGAGTCGACCAGTGACTTTGCCGAGGCGCAGTGGTTTGTCGACGAGGTCAGGCAACTGGTGCAGAGCGGCAGCCCGCGCAAGGAAATCGCGCTGCTCTACCGCAGCAATGCACAAAGTCGGGTGATGGAAACCGCGCTGTTCAATGCCGGTGTGCCTTACCGCGTGTATGGCGGACTGCGCTTTTTCGAGCGTGCCGAGATCAAGCATGCGCTGGCTTATTTGCGTCTGTTGGAAAACCCGCATGACGACACCAGTTTCTTGCGGGTGGTCAATTTCCCGCCGCGCGGCATTGGTGCGCGCAGCATTGAGCAGTTGCAAGACATCGCCCGCGCCTCGGGCTGCTCCATGAATGACGCTGTGAGCGCAGTCACCGGCAAGGCCGGCGCCAACCTGGGCGCCTTCGTCGCCAAAATTGACGTGCTACGCGAGCAGACCGCGGGCCTGACCCTGCGCGAAATCATTGAGCTGGTGCTGCAGCACAGCGGCCTTGAAGAGCACTACAAGCTCGAGAAAGAAGGCCAGGATCGGCTGGAGAACCTGGGCGAGCTGATCAACGCGGCCGAGTCGTTTGTCAGCATGGAAGGCTTTGGCCGCGACGCCGTGGCTTTGCCGGTGGACGAGCACGGCTACCCGGTCGGGCAATCGCCAGCCAGCCAGGGCCTGGACCCCAACGCCCCCCTGCTTGACCAGCCGCTGGCCCCGGTGGAACTCGCCCCCGACGCCGAGACCGGCGAGACCTTGTCGCCGCTGGTGGCTTTCCTCACGCACGCGGCCCTGGAGTCCGGCGACAACCAGGCCCAGGCCGGGCAAGACGCGGTGCAGCTCATGACCGTGCATTCGTCCAAGGGCCTGGAGTTCGACTGTGTCTTTATCACCGGCATTGAAGAGGGTCTGTTCCCCCACGAAAACGCCATGAGCGACCGCGATGGCCTGGAAGAAGAGCGCCGCCTCATGTACGTGGCCATCACCCGCGCCCGCAAGCGCCTGTACCTGAGCTATTCGCAAACCCGCATGCTACACGGGCAAACCCGTTACAACCTCAAGAGCCGTTTCTTTGACGAGCTGCCCGAGGCCGCTTTGAAGTGGATCACGCCCAAGAACCAGGGCTTTGGCTCGGGCTTGGGGGGGCGTGGCGGGGCGGGCGGCTGGCAGGGCGGCGGTGCGCACTCGGGCGGACGCAGCGACTGGGCCGCCAGCGCCTACGCCTCGCGTGCCGCCAGCGTTGGCGGCGAGCGCTTTGCCAACCCACCCGTGCCGCCTCAAAAGAACGCACCGGCGCATGGCCTCAAAGCCGGCACCGAAGTGTTTCACGCCAAGTTCGGCGAAGGCCGGGTCAAGATGCTCGAAGGCAGCGGCGACGACGCTCGCGCCCAGATCGACTTCACACGCCACGGCGTGAAGTGGCTGGCGTTGAGCGTGGCCAAGCTCACCATCGTGAGCTAAGGCCCCGCGCGCGAGCCGCTCTTGAGCCTTCCCCCAGCCAGGCAAGCTGCTCAACCCAATGCCACTGCAGCGTCTTCTTGAAGCCGTCCCCTGACCGGCGGCGGCGCATCAGCCGCCCTATTCGGTCGGCAAGAAGCCTTCGATCGACAAGTAGCGCTCGCCCGTGTCGTAGTTAAAGCCCAGCACTTTGGCGTTGGCTGGCAGTTCCGGCAGTTTCTGGGCAATGGCCGCCAGAGTGGCGCCGCTGGAGATGCCTACCAGCATGCCTTCTTCGCGCGCGCAGCGGCGTGCCATGTCGCGGGCCGGTTCGGCATCGACCTGAATCACGCCGTCGAGCAAGTCGGTGTGCAGGTTCTTGGGAATAAAGCCGGCGCCAATGCCCTGGATCGGGTGCGGCGAGGGCGCGCCGCCGCTGATCACCGGGCTCTGGCTGGGCTCGACCGCAAAGACCTTGAGCTGTGGCCACTTGGCTTTGAGCACCTGCGCCACACCCGTGAGGTGGCCGCCGGTGCCCACGCCGGTGATGATGGCGTCCAGACCCTCGGGAAAGTCCGCCAGGATCTCCAGCGCGGTGGTGCGGGTGTGAATGTCGACATTGGCCGGGTTTTCAAATTGCTGCGCAATCCAGGCCTGCGGTGTGGCGGCGGCGAGTTCTTCGGCACGGGCGATGGCGCCTTTCATGCCTTTTTCTCGTGGGGTCAATTCAAAACTGGCGCCGTAGGCGAGCATCAGGCGCCGCCTCTCCACGGACATGCTGTCGGGCATGACCAGGATCAGTTTGTAGCCTTTGACAGCAGCCACCATGGCCAGGCCGACGCCGGTGTTGCCAGAGGTCGGCTCGATGATGGTGGCGCCTGGTTGGAGCTGACCGCTTTGCTCTGCTGCTTCAACCATGGCCAGCGCGATGCGGTCCTTGATCGAGCCGCCCGGGTTGCTGCGTTCGGACTTGACCCAGACCTGCGCGCCAGGCCCGAACAGGCGGTTGATGCGAACGTGGGGGGTGTTGCCAATGGTGTCAAGAATGGTGTCTGCGCGCATGGTAGGTGTGTGGTGAATGGAGCCCTGCATTTTGCAGGAATCAGCGCGAGCCCACCGGCGCGGCCGTCAGAGCCTGTCGGTTGGGCGCTCGCGCTGGCCGGGCGCCGAAGGGCAAGCACGGGTGTGGGGGCTCGACCTCAGCGCGATACGATCTTGCAAACCGAGACAGCTGTCGCGATTTCCTTGCCGCCCTGCAGCAGGGTGCCCAACACGTGGCACACATCCCGCCCTCGGCGTAGCAGCCGGGCTTCTCCTTGCAGAATGCCCACTTGGCCCGGTCGCAGGAAGGATACGTTCAGGCTCAACGTTGCCACGGCTTGTCCCTGGCTGAGGGTGGCATCCACCAGGCTCGCCGTCAGGTCGTCGAGCATGGCGCTGAGCATGCCGCCTTGCACGCTGCCCACCGGGTTGCGAAAGTCTGCGCTGGCCTCATAGCTCGCACTGAGCGTGCCGGCGATGACGTCGACGGTGTCAACCCGGCACCCTAGAAGCGTCAGCACCGGCGCCCTGGGGAGCTCGCCGCGCAGCATGCGGTGAAAGTCGTTGTCGGTATGGGTCATGGCTGAATTCCTTGTAAGGCCTTTAACCTGTCGCCGGATTTAGGTTTAAAGACCCAGGCGTTTGATGGTGCTGGCTTTGGCCTGGCTGTCCTGGCGCAGCCTGGCTTCAAAGCTTGCAGCGTTTTTGAAGTCGACCACCTGGTTGGCACGTTGCGCCCAGTCCCGGTAGGTGGCGGACTGGATGGCTTTCTCGCAGCCTGACTCCAGCGCGGACACGGTCTCGACCGGGGTCTGGCTCGGCACAAGCAGGCCGCCGAAACTCAGCTGCACCACGGGAACGCCCACCTCCGTCAGGGTCGGTATCAGGGGAAAGGCTGGATGGCGTTTGTCAGAGTAGACGGCTAACAATCGAAGTGTTCCGGCTTGCAGTTGCGGGTTGATGGAACTCGCCAGCAGTGCACCAAAGTTCAGGCGGCCGGCCAGCAGGTCGTGCAGCATGGGGGCGTCCCCTTTGTAGGGCACATGGGTCAGGTCCACCTTGGCATGGGCTTCCATGTCGGAGGTTCCCAGATGAGGGATCGAGCCGGTCCCCGACGTGCCGTAGCTCACCTGTCCTGGGTTGCGCCTGGCATCCTGCAGGAGCTCGCCCACGGTGTTGTAGCGTGAACTGGCCGTCACGGCAATCGCAAAAATATTGTCGAACACCTGGCAGACGGGCTTGAAGGAGGTCAGCTGGTAGCTGATAGTCTTGAGTCGATGCGGTTCGCTGGTCAGCGAAACGGCTGGGGTAAAGGCGATGGTGTAGCCATCGGGCCTGGCGCTTGCGACCGATTGCAGTCCGATGGAGCCGGCGGCACCATCACGGTTGATGACGCTCACCGGTTGCTTGAGAGCCTCGGACAAGGCTTGCGCAAAGTTGCGGGCGTTGCCGTCGAGTCCGCCACCGGCAGCAAACGGCACCACAAACTGAAGCGGACGCCCAGGGAACGGCTCTGCCGCCCAGGCCAGGCCCGACGCCAGCAGGCTCAAGCCGACCGAACAAGAAGCCAGGATGCAGCGCACCGATGGCTGGAGCGGCTTGACGGACCCCGCGCGAGGCCTGTCGTGTGTGCCCGGCCGGTGCTTCATGTGTCGTCCCGCACGCCGTTGCGCAGCGTACCAATCGCGTCCACCACGATCTCGCACACATCGCCGGGCTTGAGGAAAATTGGCGGTGTGCGCTTGTTGCCCACGCCGCCCGGGGTGCCGGTCACGATCACGTCGCCAGGAGACAAGGGGATGAAGGTGGAGATGTAGGCGATCTGGCGCGGGATGTTGTGAATCATTTTGTCGGTGGTGGTGTCTTGCAGCACCTGACCATTGAGCACGGTCTGCAGGCGCATCACCTGGGCCGGCGCGATCTCGTCGCTGGTCACCATCCAGGGGCCAAAGCCGCCGGTTTTGTAGAAGTTCTTGCCGGGCGTCCACTGCGAGGTGGCGATCTGCCAGTCGCGTACCGAGCCGTCGTTGTAGCAGCTGTAGCCGGCGATGTGGTCCCAGGCGTCGGCCTCCTGAATGCGGCGGCCTGGCTTGCCAATGATGACGGCGATCTCGGCCTCGTAGTCCAGCCGGTGTGACTCGGGTGGGCGCACGATGTCCTGGCCGTGTGCGACTTGCGAGTCGGGCAGGCGCAGGAAGATCACCGGCGTTTGTGTCACTTCTCGGCCGGTTTCGCGCACGTGCTCGCCGTAGTTCAGACCGATACAAAAGATTTGTCCCGGGTTGGGGATCACGGGCAGCAGTTCCAGTTCGGACAACTTGAGCGTGGGTGGGTGATTTTTTGCCGCGTCGGCGGCCGCAGCCAATAGCTGGCGGGCGATCAGGCTTTTCAGGTCGGGTGCCTGCTCGCCCAGGATCGGGCTCAGGTTGACCACGTCGTCGCCCTGGACGACGCCGTAGCAGGCCTGGCCTTGGTGCAGGAAGCTGATGAGTTTCATGAGGGGTCTTTCGTTGAGGTTAAAAGGGTCAGGGCAGGCGGCTGCTGATGTCCTTGGCTGCGCGCATCAGCAGAGGGGCCAGTTTTTGAACATCGATGACCGCCATGCGCTGCACGGTGGTGACCAGCGAAATCGCGCCGGCCACGCTGCCGTCGCGATGAAACAGGGGCGCGGCCAGTGCAGCCAGCTTGGCTTCGAGTTCGCCGCTGGAGACGTAGTGCCCCGCTTTGCGGATCGCGCTGAAGTAACGGCGAAAGGCCGGCCAGTCGGTGGGCAGGCCCGCGCCGGCTACTTCGCTGCCGTGGGCGCTCAGCAGTTTGTGCAGTTGGGCCGGCGGGAAGTTGGCCAGGATCACCTTGGGCGCGGCACCCAGAAACAGCGGGCGCGGGCGGCCCCTGCCATAGCTCAGGCTGGCGGGCGCGGCGCCGAGTTCGCGGTGGGTGTCCAGCAATTGCCCGCCATACAGGCCGGAGACGACGCAGTCGAACCCGGTTTGTGCGGTCAGCTCCTTGATGAATGCAATGCCATGCTGCAGCACGGGGTCGGCTTGCCGGATGTAGTGGTCGAGCACGATGATGCGTGGCCCCAGGGTGTAGCGGGCGTCGCCCGTGCGCTGCAACAGTCCGGCGTCGGTCAGCATCTTGACGTAGCGGTAGCTCGTGGGCACGGAGACCTGAAGCGCCTCGCTGATGGCCTCGGTGCTCCATTGCAGCTGCTGCTCGGAAAACAGGTCCAGCACGCTGAGCATGCGGGACAGGCTGGAATCGGCTTTCTCGTTCATGGCTTCAAGGTGGCTTCAACGTCGCTTGAATGGGCTGCGCCCAGCTGCGCCAGGCATTGGCTGATTTGCTCGAGCTCGGCTGCGTTGCGGGCGACGCCGGCGATGTAGCGGTCGGGGCGCAGCAGCACCGCGCTGACCTGATTCGCGTGCAGCCAGGCCAGGATCTGCGGATCGGTGGCCGGCAAAACGACCGTGGCATGCGCACGCCAGCGCTGGCGTGTCGTCTCGCTGGCCTGTGCCAGCAGATCGGGCCTGCCGATCAGGGCGAAATTCAGGCCGATGGCCTGGTCCAGCAGGCGGCCGTCGGCCAGTTCGGGTTGGGGAAATATCTGTGCCGCAGGGGGGGCTTGGCCGTGCCACAGGCCCGCGCCCAGGCCGGGTGCGGGGAACTCGAAAATAGTCGGCTGGCCAGCCTTGAATTTCGCGTCGCGCTCGCGTGCCGCCTGTGGGTCGGTGGTCTGGATGATGCCGCCTAACTTGACGGCCAGGTCGATGAAGGCATGCACGTGGGGCGAGCGTTCAGTTTCGTAGGTGTCGAGCAGCGCATCGCTGGCCCGCCCGCGCACGACGGCGTCGAGTTTCCAGGCGAGGTTCGAGGCATCTCGCACTGCGGCACACATGCCCTGACCGAGGAAGGGCGGCGTCTGGTGGGCGGCGTCCCCGGCCAGCAGCAGCCGGCCCCGGCGCCAGCCCTGGGCAATGACCGAATGGAAGGTGTAGATGACCGCGCGCTCAATGTCAGCTTGTTCGGGGCTGACCCAGCGGCCAACGAGTTGCCACAGCGTTTCGGGCTTGACCAGCTGCGCCAGGTCGTCGCCGGGCATCAGCATGATTTCAAAGCGGCGGCGGTTGCCTGTCACATTGCAGTACGTCATGGGACGGACCGGATCGCAGTGCTGCACGGTGTGGTCGGGCAGGCGGGTCGCGGCGCCCTCCTTGAGGCGCAGGTCAAAGACCAGCCACGGCTGATGCAGGCCCAGGTCGGTCAGCGGGCTGCCCAGTTCCTTGCGCACCAGGGAGCGCGCGCCGTCGCAGCCCACCACATAGCGGGCGTTGATGCGCGAGGTACTCCCCGTTGCCAGGTCTTTTACGCTCAGGCTGGCGCTGTCTTCGCGGTCTTCAATGGCGGTGACCTCGTGCCGGGTGCGCACTTGCACATTGGCAAAGCGCTGCACGCCCGCGCGCAGCACGGTTTCGAGCTCCGGCTGGTGAAAGTAATGGTTGGTGGCGCAGCCGTGCTGACCTCGGGCATGGGTGCCGCCGCGGATCAAGAGGGTTTCGCCCTGGGCATTGTTGAAGTGCATGCCGGTCAGGCCGGGCCGCGAAACGGTTTCGACGGCGGGGCGCAGGCCGGCGCTCTCGAACACCCGCATCACCTCGCCATCAAAGTGGATGGCCCTGGGTAGCGGGTAGATGTCTGCGTCTTTTTCGAGCACGACGGTGGATAAGCCGTAGTGACCCAGCAAATTGGCCAGGGTGGCGCCAGCCGGACCATAGCCAATGACGGCTACATCGAAGTCGGCAGCGCTCATGCGCCATACCCCATCAGGCCTTCCATGCGGGCCTGCCATTGCGCCCGGCTCTGGAATTGCGGGCGGCTGCGGGCCAGTTGTTCGGCCTGGGCCATGACCTGCTCGTCGCTCTGGTCCAGATCAATCGCCTCGCGCAGGGGTTGCTCGCAGTACCAGGGCATGTCCATGAAGACTTCGAGGCGGTTGCCTTCAGGGTCACGGAAATAGATCGACACCGCGTTGCCGTGGGTGGCGCACAAGAGCTCGCTCACGTCAGGTTCGGCGGCCACCCGATTGCGCACTTCACGCAATGTCGCCAGGTCGGGCACCCGCAAGGAGATCTGGTTGATGACGCTGAAGGCCAGGTCGGCAGGGCGGCCCGTGGCCAACACCACTTGATGGTGTTCGCTCGGGTCGCGGCTGAGAAACACCAACTGGACCGGGCCCAGGTCGCCGCGGTCGGTTTCAAAAAAGCACATGACCTCTTTGTAAAAGCGAGCCATTTTCTCCAGGTCGCGCACGTAAAAGCCCATGTGGCTGAACACCAGGGAATTGCGGTGACCGAGAAGACTGGACATGGGCGAATCCTTTAATTTAAAAATTTTTGAGATTTTATGGTCTATAAAGAAAGAAAAACTAGTGGTTTATCCTATTGTGATAATTTGCTAATAAAAAATAATCTCACTCAGCCGCCCGTCTGGACGGCACTCAACAACAGGAGACAAGCCGTATGAACCGCATCACCCGTCGAATGGGCCTGGCCAGCATCGTTGTGGCCAGCATGAGCGCCCTTGGCGTGCAGGCACAGGACTACCCCAGCAAGCCGATCAAGATCATTGCGCCGTTCCCGGCCGGCACCGGCCCCGATGCCAACAGCCGCGAGATCGCAGCGGAGCTGAGCCGGGTGCTCGGCCAGTCGGTGGTGGTGGAAAACCGCCCCGGCGCCGCCAACATGATCGGCATGGAAGCCGGTGCCAAAGCGGCGCCCGATGGCTACACACTGGTCATGGGCTCCACCACCTCGCTGTCGGTGGTGCCGCACCTCTACAGCAAGGTGCCCTACAAGGCAGACCGCGACTTTGCGCCCATCAGCATCGTGGGTTTGTTAAACACAGCGCTCACGGCCCACCCGAGCGTCAAGGAAAGCAACGCCAGGGATCTGATTGCGCGGCTCAAGGCCCAGCCCGGCAGCGTGTTGGCGGCCACCTCTGGCGTGGGCAGTTATTCGCACCTGGCGGGCGAATGGTTTGCCTCGAATGCAGGCGTCAAAATAAATTTTGTGCCCTACAACACCACCAGCCCCTACGCTGACCTGGTGGGCGGGCAGGTGCAGCTGATGTTTGATGCGCTGCCTGCGGCCATTGGCAATGTCAAGGCCGGCAAGCTCAAGATCCTGGCGCTCACGGGCAAGACGCGGCACCCCAATTTCCCGGATGTGCCGACCTTTGCCGAAGCCGGGCTGCCCGACTACAGTCCCACCGCCTGGATTGGTTTGTTCGCCCCGGCGGGCACACCCGCGCCGATTGTCAGCAAGCTGGCCGATGCCATGCAAAAAGCGGCCGCCCAGAACCCGGAGCTGATCATGCGGTGGCGCTCGTATGGTGGCGAGCTCAAGGCCATGGCGCCCGCAGATTTCAGCGCCTTTCTCAAGCAGGATAACCAGCTCTGGGGTGAGACCATCCGCGGCGCGGGCATCAAGCTCGACTAAAGTGCGGCATGTTCAGCGAAGCCTTCATCCTGGCGCTTGAGGAGCGCCGTCGGCAGGCGCTGCTGGCGGCCGATGGTGTCAGTCTGCTCAATCTGCTGGCAGACGATCTGGTGTACGTTCACTCCACTGGCGTGTGCGACCGCCGCGACAGCTACCTCGCCAAGATCACTGGCGGCAGCCTGAAATACTTGGAACTCAACTTGCAAGACCTGCAGGTGCAACTGCTCCAGCAAGCGGCGGTGGTTCGCGGTCGCATGGCGGCGGTGATCAGCAAGGACGGCCAGCCCAAACGGGTCAGCAGCTGTTTCATGACGGTGTGGAGCCTTGGCACAGACGGGGCGTGGCGCCTGTGTGCCCACCAGGGCACGCCCTTGCCGGCCGCCTGAGCGGCTCACAGCGACGCCCTGAAACCATGCTCGATTCGTGCAGGGCTGATGCGGCGCCCCGTGGGCTGCGCCGCAACCTCAGGCGCTGATGTCCACCGAGTCCGGTCGCTGCTCCGGCTCGGCCTGGTCGCTCGTGAAGCTGTCCCTGAAGGTGAAGTAGATCGAGCAAAAGAACATTGCCACCATCAGCATGGCCGCGGGGAGCATGGCCATGCCGGCGAATTCGGGGCTGCCCAGCAGGGTGGCGACCAGCGTCACCAGCAGGCCCACCAGAATGAACAAGCCGATCCACGCCAGGCCGAAAACCGTCAGGGCGCCGAAGTTTTTGTAGCAGGCCATGAAGCTGAAAAACAGGCTCTTGACCGGCGAGATGCCATGCCAGTGAACCAGCGCCGGCGCATGCCAGAACATCAGCGACAGGGGCAAGTACAAGATCAGGGCCACCCACATCGCCGTCTGGAAGTCGCCGCGCATCACCAGCTCTTCGCTGATTTGCCCGCCCACCAGGTAAAGCCGCGCAAACTGGCCACCATCGAACAGGGCTGACACGCCCATCAGCAGCAAGAAGCCGGCCGCGTACAGAGCGCCAAGCACCATCATGGCGCGGGCCTGCGCCTTGCCCGCCCGGAAAGCGCTCAGCAGGATGGTCGGCATGGGGAATTTGCCACTGTCGGCTTGCTGGGTTGCTGCCATCAGGCCGAGTGTCGCGGCGGGTAGCAAGGCCAGCGCCAGTGCGCCGCCGATGAAAGGAACCAGCGTGGCGATGGACAGCGCAGCCATGAACATGAAAAACAGCCCCACCATCGCCAGTGGCTGCTTGAGGAACACCTTGACGCCCAGCTTGACCCAGGTGGCGCCGGTGCGGGCGGGAACAATGTTGAGTTTCATGGGGAACTGGTTGGAATGTGGAGGGTCTCGAGCGCCGGGAAGAGGCTAAAGGTAGTTTTGCCAACAGGGCAGGGCGCTGGCCTTAGTCCTGCGGGCTGTAGGGGTGGTCCAGGCACTGGCGCAGCACCCGCTCAAAATGGGTGGGGTCATGCGCCTGGAGCACCGACGCCTCGCGCGGCAGATGGTAGTCCCACAGTCGCGAGGTCCAAAAGCGAAGGGCGCCAGCGCGCTGCATGGCCGGCAACAATTGGTGCTCCTGAGCCGTCAAGGGCCGCACCGCCTGGTAAGCGTGCACGAAGGCCTGGGCGCGCTCGCGCTCCTGGCGACCCGTGTCCCTGTCGATGCACCAGTCGTTCAGGCAAACGGCGATGTCGAACAAGAAGGTGTCAACGCCTGCGAAGTAGAAGTCGAAAAACCCGGTCAATATCGCACTGTGTCCGCCGTCGCCGCTGCCCTCAAACATGACGTTGTCGCGAAACAGGTCGGCGTGCACCGGGCCGCGCGGCAAGGTCTTGTACGCGGACTGTGCGGCGATGTGGTTTTGATAGGCCAGCTCACCCAGAATCAGCCGACGCTGCTCGGGGGTGATGTAGGCCACCACCACCGGCACCGTCTCGTTCCACCAGGACAGGCCGCGCAGGTTGGGTTGGCGCATTTCAAAATCCAGACCCGCCAGATGCATGCGTGCCAGCATGTCACCCACGGCCGCGCAATGTGCAGCGCCTGGGTTGAGTTCGCTGCTGCCGCGCAACTTGTTGACCACCGCCGCCGGCTTGCCTTTGAGGCTATGAAGTATCTCGCCGGGTACTGCCAGGGCCAACTGGGCTGCGGGCTCGGCGCCGGGCGCGCCTTTTCGTCCCTTGCCCGGCACCAGAGCCACCGATGGCGCGGCCTGTGGGTCCGGCACCGGAATGCCGCGCCCCGCCAGATGCTTCATCAAGTGCAAGTAAAAGGGCAGTTGCTCGAAGGTCAGGCGTTCAAACAGGGTCAGAACAAACTCGCCCTGGTCGGTGTCTACAAAGTAATTGGTATTTTCGATGCCGCCAGCGCAGCCCTTGATGGCTTGCAATGTGCCCAGTTCCAGGGTTTGCAAGAAGGTGGCAGCCTCGTCAAAGGACACCTCGGTATAAACAGCCATGCTCAGACCCGACGACTAAAAAGCGTGAAAAAACTGGAGGAAGCCAAGGCCACTGCGCAGAACGGGAGGCCGCTCAGAACTTCAGGAAATTCCAGACCCTGGCGCCCGAGCTGGCCGGATTGCGGGCGTCTTGAGGCTTGATCTCGTAGGCCGGCATGTTGTTCTTGGGCTGCACTGTGATGCTTTGGGTTTCACCGCCCACCCGCAGCTCGTCAATGCGGGAACCCGCGTCTTCGCTGTGCAGGCGCTCAATGGCCCGGTCCGGCCGGCTCGCGGTGCCGCTCAAGGGCTTGCCGGCGCCTTCTGCGGTTGCCTGCGCGCCTGTTTGCGCCGCCGCGTAGGACAAGAAAGTGCTCAAAAACAGCCCCAGCAGCACCGCCAGGGGCTTGGCGAAGAAGCTGGTCAGCGGTGTTTTGGAGCGGGGCATGTGATTCATGACGTCATTGTAGGCGGCCGGCGTGACTTGGGGCCTGGGCGTATCCCTCACAATTGGCGCACATGAGCACTGACAAAAAAACCCTGCTGCTGGTCGACGGTTCCAGCTACCTGTACCGCGCTTTTCATGCCATGCCTGACTTGCGCGTGGTCCCAGGCGACCCGACCAGCCCGGCCACTGGCGCCATTCGCGGCATGATCAACATGATGCAAAAGCTGCGCAAGGACGTTCGGGCCGACTACGCCGCCTGCGTCTTCGATGCCAAGGGCCCGACCTTTCGTGACGCGCTCTACCCCGACTACAAGGCCCAGCGCTCGGCCATGCCCGACGATCTGCGCAGCCAGGTCGATGCCATCCATGAGGTCGTGCGCCTGATGGGCTGGACAGTGCTCAACGTCCCCGGCGTCGAGGCCGACGACGTGATCGGCACGCTGGCCTGCGTGGCCTCCAGGCAGGGCGTTGACGTCATTATTTCCAGCGGCGACAAGGACTTGAGCCAGTTGGTCGATGAGCACATCACGGTGATTGACACCATGAACGACCGCCGCCGTGACCTAGCGGGCGTGGAGGCCGAATTTGGCGTGCCGCCGCGCCTGATGATCGACTACCAGACCCTGGTGGGCGACGCCGTTGACAACGTGCCCGGCGTCCCCAAGGTGGGCCCCAAGACGGCCGTCAAGTGGCTGCTCGAGTACGGCTCGCTCGACGCACGGGTGGCGCGCGCTGACGAGATCAAGGGTGTCGCCGGCGAGAACCTGCGCAAGTCGCTGGACTGGCTGCCTAAGGGCCGCGAGTTGCTGACCATCAAGACCGACTGCGTGCTCGACGACCATATGCAAGGCCTGCCCGGGCTCGATGGCATCACCATGGAGGCGCAACAAACGCCGGCGCTCAAGGCCTTCTACGAACGCTATGGATTCAAAGGATTGGCCAAAAGTCTGGAGACGCAGGACGCGCCGCCCGAGATGGTGGGGGGGCCCGACGGCCGGCACCCAAGCAGCCGAAAAAATCCCGATGCTTCTCCCGGCCTTTTCGACGAGCCCGAGTTTTTGCAAAAACCCCTGGCCGAGCGCATCAGCAATCTGCAGTACGAGACCATCTTCACGTGGGAGGCATTCGATGTCTTGTTGGCCAGGTTGCAAGCAGCCGAGCTGGTGGCGCTGGACACGGAAACCAATTCGCTGGACGAAATGCGGGCGCAGATCGTGGGCCTGAGTTTCAGTGTGGCGCCGGGCGAAGCGGCTTACATTCCGCTGAAGCACGACTACGCGGGCGCGCCCGAGCAACTGGCGCTGGACCAGGTGCTCGCCCGGCTCCAGCCCTGGCTTGAAAACCCGCAGCGCGCCAAACTCGGTCAGCACATCAAGTACGACCGCCATGTGTTTGCCAATCACGGCATCGAGGTGCGCGGCTATTGCCACGACACCATGCTGCAAAGCTATGTGCTGGAAGTGCACAAGCCGCACGGGCTGGCCAGTCTGGCCGAGCGCCATGTGGGGCGCAGTGGCATCAGCTACGAGGACCTGTGCGGCAAGGGCGTGGGGCAGATCAAGTTCAACCAGGTCGAGATCGTCAAGGCGGCCGAATACTCCTGCGAAGACGCTGACCAGACGCTGGACGTGCACCGTGTGCTCTGGCCGCAAATTCAGGCCAACGACAAGCTCAGCTTCATCTACCAGCTCGAAATCCAGAGCAGCGAGAGCCTGTACCGCATTGAGCGCAACGGCGTGCTGATTGATGCCCCCATGCTGGCCAGGCAAAGTGCCGAATTGGGAGCGCGTATTTTGCAACTCGAAGCCGAGGCCCATGCCCTGGCGGGCCAGCCGTTTAACCTCGGCTCACCCAAGCAGATCGGCGAGATTTTCTTTACCAAGCTGGGCTTGCCGGTGGTCAAGAAAACCGCCACCGGCGCGCCAAGTACCGACGAGGAAGTGCTCGAAAAGCTGGCCGAGGACTACCCGCTACCGGCCAAAATCTTGGAGCACCGGGGCTTGTCGAAGCTCAAGGGCACCTACACCGACAAGCTGGCGCAGCTGGCGAACCCGCGAAGCGGCAGGGTCCACACGCACTATGCACAGGCCGTGGCCGTGACGGGGCGGCTCTCGAGCAACGACCCCAATTTGCAAAACATCCCGGTCAAGACCGCCGAAGGGCGGCGCGTGCGTGAAGCCTTTGTTGCCGCACCCGGCAACGTCATTGCCAGCGCCGACTACTCGCAAATTGAGCTGCGCATCATGGCCCATTTGAGCGAGGATGAGGCTTTGCTGCGCGCTTTCAACGAGGGCCAGGACGTGCACCGCGCCACCGCCGCCGAGGTTTTTGGCGTCAGCGTCGAGCAAGTCAGCAGCGAGCAGCGCCGCTACGCCAAGGTGATCAACTTCGGTCTGATCTACGGCATGAGCAGCTACGGTCTGGCCCGCAACCTGGGCATAGAAACCAAGGCCGCAGCGGCCTATATCGACAAGTACTTTCAGCGCTACCCGGGCGTCAAACACTACATGGACGAGACCCGGCTGTCCGCCAAGAGCAAGGGCTACGTCGAAACCGTCTTTGGCCGACGCCTGTACCTGCCTGAAATCAACTCCCCGAACGGGCCCAGGCGCAGTGGTGCCGAACGCGCCGCCATCAACGCACCCATGCAGGGCACCGCGGCCGACCTCATCAAGCTCAGCATGGTCCAGGTGCAGCAGGTGCTCGATGCTGAACAACGCGGCACCTTGATGATCATGCAGGTGCACGATGAACTGGTGTTTGAGGTGCCCCAGGCGGAGGTCGAGTGGGTGCGCACCGAGATCCCTCGTCTGATGGCTGGTGTCGCGCAGCTGCGGGCCCCCTTGCTGGCGGAAATTGGCTTCGGGCCGAACTGGGAGCAGGCGCATTGAGATTGCCACGTTTCAGGCCTTGCCTGCGTCCAGCTCAACTAGAGTTGGCGTCACCCCCTGGCTTGCCGAGTCGGCGCGGTAGTTGTCCGTAGCTGGCGGTGAATGGGCGGCGGGCGACGAACGCCCTCTTGCCCTCTTGCCTTCTTGGATAGTCAACGACATACCCGGATGCCAGAGGACTTGACTGCCTGGTGCCCACGCCCCCAGGCTTACCCTTAAGATTAGCTGAGAGCGGAACTTGTGACGCCAACTGCGTATCCGACGGGCTCCGCAAGCTGTTCTCCGGCCTCCATCCCTCCTGTATTTTCTAAGGAAACGTCAACCATGCTCAACACAGACCAACAAACCGACTTCAATGCCCTGTTGCCCGGCCAGTCAAGTGAAGCGGGGCCGACGCGCCGAACCGCGCTCAAGGCGGCTCTGGGCGTCGGCTATGCCGCTGCGGCCATGCCGATCATGGCGCAGACGGCGGTCAAGACATCGGCCGAGGGGCTGACGACGGGTGAGTTCACCTATGAAGTCAATGGCTTTAAGGTGCCGGCCTTTTTCGCTGCGCCTGCGGGTAAGACCAACTTGCCCGTGGTGCTGGTGGTGCATGAGATTTTTGGTGTGCACGAGTACATCGCCGATACTGCGCGCCGCTTTGCCAAGGCGGGTTTTCTGGCCATTGCGCCCGAGTTGTTTGCCCGCCAGGGCGACCCGTCCAGCTATGGCGAAATGGCCAAGCTCATGGCAGAGGTCGTCAGCAAGGTGCCCGACGCGCAAGTCATGGCCGATCTCGATGGTGCGGTGAAGTGGGCCGGCGGCCATGGTGGCGACCCGAAGAAAGTTGGCATCACCGGTTTTTGCTGGGGTGGCCGTATCACCTGGCTTTATGCCGGGCAAAGCCCTCACGTCAAGGCGGGCGTCGCCTGGTACGGGCGCCTGGTGGGCACCCCGTCGGCCTTGCTGCCGAAAAATCCGCTTGACTTGGCCGCTGAGATCAAGGCCCCGGTGCTGGGTTTGTATGGCGGGCAGGACGGCGGTATTCCCCAGGCCAGTATTGAGCAGATGAAGACGGCTCTGGCTGACGCAGCCGCCAAGGGCAATGCGGTCGCCAAGGCCACTCAGTTTGTGGTGTATCCCGAGGCCGGCCATGCGTTTCACGCCGATTACCGGCCAAGTTACCGCAAAGAGCCTGCCGAGGATGGCTTCAAGCGTGCTCTGCAATGGTTCCAGGCCAACGGGCTGGCCTGAGGCTTTGAACGGTCAGTAAAAGACCGGTCGCGACTCGCGGGATAATGGGTGCTTAGCCCGGCCGTGGCGATTTTTGCTCCGGCCGGGTTTTTCTTGGGGCTTGTTCGCTGGCCCCACCGATCCCGACCCCTTGATAACGAGATGAGTAGAGCGCGAACGACATGACCCTGGCAGCGATTTTGATAGCCACGCTGGCCGCCGGCATTGGCAGTGTCTGGCTGGCCGCCTTGCTGGGCTTTGGCCTGCTGGCGCGTTACACGCAGCACATGCTGAGCCTGGCCGCAGGCGCCTTGCTGGCCACGGCCTTTTTGCATCTGCTCCCCGAAGCCTTCGAAAGCCAGATCAGTCCGAGCGCGCTGTTCCTCACCTTGCTGATCGGGCTGGTCTTCTTTTTTCTGCTCGACAAAGCAGAACTGTGGCACCACGGCCATGAACACCACCATGATGCGGCCCAGCACGCGCACGACCACGATGCTGCGCACCAGGGGCACCACCATCACCCACATCCGCAGCGCTCGGGCAGTTGGGCCGTTTTAACGGGGGACAGCGTGCACTGCTTTGGTGATGGCGTCCTGATCGCTTCAGCTTTTGTGGCTGACATGCGGCTTGGGGTGGTGGCCGCGCTGGCGGTGCTCATGCACGAAGTGCCGCATCACATGGGTGACCTGGTGGTGTTGCGCCTCTCGAGCGGCAACCGGCAGGCCGCGCTGATCAAGGTGTCCATGGCCGGCGCCCTGACGGCCCTGGGCGGTGTGATTGGCTACTTTCTGGTGGCCCAGCTTGATGCCTATCTGCCGTACTTTCTGGTGGTGGCATCCAGCAGTTTTCTGTATGTGGCGCTGGCAGACCTGATTCCGCAGTTGCAGAAAAAACTCAGCGCTCGCGAAACCGCCTCGCAAATTTTCTGGCTCGCGGTAGGTCTGGGGCTGGTCACGCTGGCCGGCAGCCTGACGCACAGCCACTGAGGTGCTGATCCGGGCACCGGGTAAGGCCCTTGTCGCCCGCGTGTGTGGCGTTCAACGAAAATTTTTTGCGTTGCCTGGCGCGTGCTCTGGCCCCCCTCGGTCGTCGAGTTGTTCTGCTGGTAGAAAAAAATCCAACTTCCGGTTTCTGGGCAATTGTTTGAGTGCGTACTCTGCGCGCAGCGCTTGCCCTTTGTCGGGGTACTGGCGGCAAGCCAGGATGCGGCGCGGCGGATGGGATCGCGTGTAAGCGGCGCCCAGTCCCAGCAGATGCCGGATGAAGCGGTCGATCACGTCAATGGCGATGCCGGTGTACAGGCTCGCGTCCTGGCACTCCAGCAGGTAGAGCCAGTAAGGTGTTCGCGTCGGTGCTGGCTCACCGGCTGATATGGGGGGCGCGGGGTCTGGCGCAGCAAGCCGTCGTTGTTTCAGCCTTTGCCCCCGGTCCCTGCCCGGGAGGAGCTTGCTTTGCTGCGCGGGCAACCGCCTAGCCTTGCGCTACTGGTCGGGCCGGATCGCTGCACCAGTCGCTCCAACTGCCGGCGTAGAGGGCGGTGCGACCCAGCCCAGCGATTTCCATGGCCAGCAAGTTGGGCAGGGCGCTGACGCCGCTGCCGCAGTGGTGGACCACGCTGCCTGGCGAGCGCAGGCCGAGCAGTTCCTCGAACTCCTGGCGCAACTGCACAGCCGGCTTGAAGAGGCCGTCAGGCCCCAGATTCTGGCCGAACGGGCGGTTCAGTGCCCCGGGAATATGGCCGGCGACGGGGTCCAGCGGTTCGACTTCGCCTTTGAACCGCGGCACGGCGCGGGCGTCGATCAGCGTCTGGCCAGGGCGGCCGAGTTCGGCGACCACGCTGCCGGCGTCCACCAGGCGCACGAGCGGTTCGGCCAATACAAAGTCGCCCGGGCTGGCCTGGCCCTCCTGGCCGGCGCTGAGGGCTGCGCCGGTCGCTTGCCAGGCTTGCAGGCCACCATCCAGTACGGCCACGGCTTCGTGGCCAGCCCACTTGAGCATCCACCACAGCCGGCCGCAGTAGTTGGCGCTGTGGCGGTCGTAGACCACGGCTTGCATGTCACGGCGAAAGCCCACGCTGGACAACCAGGCCGCAAAACGCGCGCGGCTCGGTAGCGGGTGCCTGCCGCCCGAGGCTGGTGCATCCGCAGTCTGGCTGCTCGGTGTTCCGACCGGGTCGTGTTGCGAGCTCAAGGCGGTGTTCAGGTCTGCATGCAGCGCACCAGGGATGTGGCTGTGGAGGTACTGCTGCAGACCGGCTTCGGGCTTCATCAAATCGAAGCTGCAGTCAAAAATCATGCAAGGCTGGCCGGCAGCGATCAGGGCCTGGAGTTGCGCAGCAGAGATCAAGGTGGTGTACATGGCGGAGGGTCGCTGATGGAAGTTTGTCGTTCGTGAGTTTAGGGTGTTGGCAGCCGGCTCAGCCTGAAGGGTACCAGCGGCCAACTGCCGGATTTGGGCTCAATGGTCCTCGGCAGGCGGGTTGGGCAGGGCCCGTGCGCGCAAGATGGTGGAGACCACTCCGCTGGCCGTGATGAGCGCCATGCCCAGCCAGCCCACCAGTGGAATTTGGTCACCAAACAGCAACAGGCTGTACAAGGCGCCGAAAACGATGCCCGAGTACTGCAAGTTAGCCACGACCAGCGTCGCACCCTGGCTGTAGGCCCGTGTCATGCACCACTGACCTCCCGAAGCCAGCAGGCCGATCGGGACCAGCCATTTTGCTGCCTGCCAATCCCATGGTGAGACACCGGTCCACAGCATGCCGACGGCGCCGCCTGCGGCGCAAGCCAGGGCAAAGTAAAAGACCGTGCGCTCTTCAGGCTCCCCGGCCCGCCCCAGCGCCGTGACCTGCAGGTAGGCGATGGCCGCGACCAGACCCGACATCAGACCGATCAGGCCTGCGAACAGCTGGTCTTTCTCGAGTGTCGGCTGCAAGGTCATGATCACCCCGGCAAAGCTGGCCAGCACCGTCAGCATCAGCGGAGTTTGCCGGGCCGGGCCTTTGCCATAGAGCACGGACCCGCCGATGAGAAACAGACCCACCCAGACGCCGCTCATGTAGTTCAGGGTGATGGCCGTGGCCAGCGGCAGGTGCGCGATGGCGTAAAACCAGGCCAGCAGCGAGATGACGCCGACTGCACTGCGCCAGCCATGCAAAGCGGGTACGCGGGTGCTTAGCGTGGCGCCGCGGGCCCGGACCACGATGGCCATGAAGACCATGCTCACCAGCCCCCGGTAAAAGACCAGCTCCAGCGCAGTGAAGTGGGTCGACGCCAATTTCACGCACACCCCCATGCTGGCGAAAAAAATGGACGCCAGCACCATCCAGAGTGCGTGCATGGGCTCAGATCATCTGTGTGGTTTTGCTGGCGCCCATTTCACGGCGGTACCACTCGTGAAAATGCTGCATGCCGTCTTCCATCGGACTTTGGTAGGGTCCAAATTCGTTGTCGCCGCGTTGTAGCAGCACCAGCCGGCCTGCGTCCATGCGCAGGGCGATGACGTCGTCTTCCACGCAGGTCTCCATGTAGGCCGCCTGCTGGGCCTCGA
>CAIMVC010000149.1 GCA_903844825.1 uncultured Burkholderiales bacterium
CCCGGCATCGTTGAAGCCAGAAACTGCATGGCTCGGCTGCCAGATGCTCAACGCCAAGGGTTCACCGTGATAACGCGCTGCCAGCAGCTTGTACACCGCGTTGCGCTTGTCCTGGATGCTGCCGCGCAGGCCGTTCGACGCTGCCGGCGCAGTTGGGCCCTGCCGTGCCAACTGCGGGCCGCTGGTGGGCATCCTGGCGCGTTGCTGGCCCATCGCCTGCGCTGCCGACCTGGCAATTGACGAGTGCCAGCCTGAGGCTCTGCGCTGAATCGAGACAGTCACGCCCGGCGCCGAGTTGGTGGCACTGTCGGCCGCCACCACCACAAGCCCGGCCATGAAGACGGCCGGTGGTTGGCGGGCATCCTGGATGCGCTCGCTTCGGTTCAGACCTGCCCTCAATTGCGGGCTGCTGTTACCCCGGCGGTAAGCATTCGGTGAACCCGTAGCCGGGTACTGCGTGCGGGGGTGTGCGAAGTGCTGGACACCGTTGCCATTTTTCGCTACCGTCGGCCTTATGAATGCGGTGGCGTGCCCCTTGGAAGTGATGGCTGCGGTCGGCGACCAGCCGTCGGTGCCGTTTTCCACCGTGTACATCACGCTGACAAAGCAGGAGCACATTCAGCTCGTCCTGGAGGCCAACAGCTGGAAGGATTTGCATCGCAGGGCGGCGGAGCGGGCCAAGTGGAATGACAGACGCCAGCAGCACGAAGTGCTGGAGTTGAAGCAGGAAGCCGCGCGACGCGCTGAGGCGGTGAGCAAGGCCACCGCCAAACGGTGGGGGGCGCTGCGCCGACGAGTTGCCGCACGCAATGCAGCGCGGGATTTGCGTTGGCAACACGAACTTCGCGAGGTCAGGGAACAAGCCGCGCGGACTGAGGCGGCGCTGCGCGCGGAGTTGGAGGTGGCACAGGCGAAGGTGCGCGATCTGCAGAAGCGCCTGTTTGGCCGCAAGAGTGAGAAACGCAACGCCAGTGAGGCGCAGGCACCAAGTCCGGCCGCGCGTGCAAGCCGTGGACATCGGCGCGGAGCGCCGGGCCATGGACGCACGATGGCGCCACACCTGCCAGCGCGCCCCGAGGTCGTGGCACTTGATGACCCCGAATGCCCGAGTTGTGGTCGAGCGCTGGGCGAGTTTCCCGGCACCGAGGACTCGGAAGTGCTGGAGATCGAGGTTCAGGCCTACCGGCGCGTGATCCGCAGGAAGCGCTATCGGCCCCTGTGTGACTGCGGCTGCGTGCCCGGCATCGTGACCGCACCAGCCCCGGCGCGCTTGATCGAGCGGGGCAAGTACGGCGTATCGGTGTGGACCACCGTCTTGCTCGACAAGTTCCTCTATGGCCGCCCGAGCAATCGGCTGCTGCAGGACCTGGCCGATCATGGACTGAGCATGTCGCCCGGCACGCTGGCCGGCGGCTTGCAAGCGCTGCTGCCCTTGTTCGAGCCGCTCAACCAGGCCTTGGTATCCAAGCTGCGCAGCGAGAGCCACTGGCACGCCGACGAGACGCGGTGGGCGGTGTTTGTCACCATGGAGGGCAAGGTGGGCCATCGCTGGTACCTGTGGGTATTCCATTCGCCATCGGTGGTGCATTACGTGCTCGATCCAACGCGCGCGGCAAAGGTGGTTCAAGGTGAGTTGGGCGAACGCGACCACGCCATCATCAGCTGCGACCGCTATTCGGCGTACAAGAAATTCGCACGCCTGAACCCCGGGGTCTTGCTCGCGTTCTGCTGGAGCCACCAAAGGCGGGATTTCCTTGAGTTGGGCAACTCGCACCCGCATTTGCTGGCGTGGGCCACGGGATGGGTAGAGGCCATCGGGGCGATGTATCACTTGAACGCGCTGCGCATCAAGGCCGAGCTTGGAAGCGCCGAGCGAGCTGGCCACCACGCCGCGTTGGAGCAGGCCGTGCAGGCGATGGCCGATGCGTTCGGCACTGCGCTGGCCGAGGCCTTGCTCGCCGGGCCCGCCCTCAAGGTGATGCAAAGCATGAAGAACCATTGGCTGGGCTTGACGGTGTTCGTCGAGCATCCGTGGGTGCCCATGGACAACAACAAGGCCGAGCGTGGCGTTCGCCAGCCCGTGGTGGGACGCAAGAGCTTCTACGGCTCTGGTGCGCTGTGGGCGGGGCAATTGGCCGCCACGACGTACAGCCTGCTGATGACGGTCAAGCTGTGGGGGCTCAATGCGCGCACTTGGTTGAGCCAGTACCTGCAGGCCTGCGCTGACAATGGCAACCGCGCGCCGGCCGACCTCGATGCGTTTATCCCTTGGGCCATGGATGAGGCCAGACTCGCCACCCTTCGGGCCGGCGCAGCAGGCATTCGCGAGGCCATCGACACCATCGAAAGTATCGACACTTCATGACCGTTTACTGTGGCCGAGAATTCAGCCCGGATGACATTCAAACGATCAAGCAGCTGATCGAGCAGAACCCGAAGCTCAAGCGCACGGCCCTGTCGCGCAAGCTGTGCGAGTTGTTCGGGTGGCTCAAGCCGAACGGTGAATTGAAGGACATGACCTGTCGCGTTGCACTGTTGCGCATGCAGGCCGACGGACTGCTCACGCTGCCACCCTCGCACCCGAACTCGGGCGCGCACAAGGCTCTGCACTTCCCGCCAACCGCGGCCACGGACGCCCAGGCGCCGTTGCTGCAGCCCGTGCACGAACTCGAGGTCCTGTGGCTGCGCCGGATCGAGACCCGGGCCGACTCGCGGCTGTGGAACGAGTACATCGCGCGCTACCACTATCTGGGCTACACGCCGATGTCGGGTGCCCAGATGCGCTACAACATCTTTGCCGGCGAGCAACTCGTGGCCTTGATGAGCTTCGGCGCGAGTGCCTGGAAGCTCGCCGGGCGCGAGCGCTTCATTGGCTGGCAAGAATGCGAGCGGCGCAAGAACCTGCAACTCGTCGTCAACAACGCCCGATTCCTGATCCTGCCCTGGGTCCAGTCCAAAGGACTCGCGTCGAAAATTCTGTCTCGGATCGCACGCCAGTTGCCCGTCGATTGGCAACAGCGATACGGCTACCGCCCGGTCCTGTTCGAAACCTTTGTGGAGTCCCCGCGCCATCGCGGAACCTGCTACAAAGCCGCCAACTGGACCCATGTCGGTCAGACCACCGGTCGCGGCAAGAAGTCCACCGTCCACCACCAGATCATCCCCATCAAGGACATCTGGCTATACCCGCTGCGCAAGGACTTCGCCAGCGTGCTGTGTCGATAGGACCCTTCCTCCCGAGGTCTGGGCTATGGGTTCACCGAATGTTTACGCGAAGATTGAGCTTGTAGGGGCTCCGTAGGGACTGGTAGAGGATTTCAACGTGCGAGCCAGCCTGGCATGGGTGAATCCGGCAGCGGGAACAGGCCATTGGCACGGCACCACGCGCTCTTGGCCGCCTCGTCCATCACGGCCATGGTCAGCACCGCGTCAAATCGAGCCGCCGCTGTCCAGCGCTCCAGCTTGCTCGCAGCGATCGCGACCTCACGCGCAACGTCGCCCAATGCCTCGCTCTCCGGTGGCAACAACCTCGCCATCGGCAACCTCGCCGGCTACAGCGCCAGCAAGGGCGCGGTGCGGCTCTTCACCAAATCGATGCGATGGAGTGCGCGGCGGCAAGCGATCGCATCCGCGTCAACTCGGTCCACCCCGGGATCATCG
>CAIMVC010000150.1 GCA_903844825.1 uncultured Burkholderiales bacterium
ATCTCTGCAACCATTCCGACAGCCAGGGCCGCTACGCCTACAACATGCAGCCCAATATCGCCTACTGGAACCTCTTTTGCCTGGGTCAGGCGCTGCTGCCCCTGATCGGCGAGCAAGACCAGGCGCTGGCCGCCCTGGAGTCGTATAAAACGCTGTACCCGCAACACCTGGCGCGCCGCATGCGCGCCAAGCTCGGTTTGACCGACGCCATCGACGACCGCGACAAGACGCTGATTGAAGACGTTTTCAAGCTGCTCGCCGCAGAACAGGTGGACTACACGATTTTCTGGCGCCGCCTGAGCCACATCGCCAGTCCCGGGGGGCTGGAGCGGGTGCGCGACTTGTTTGCCGACCGCTCGGGCTTTGACGCCTGGGCTGAGGCCTACCAGGCCCGGGTAGGCGCACTGAACGCGCAGGCCTGTGCGGAATTGATGCGCGCCACCAACCCAAAATACGTGCTTCGAAACCACCTGGGCGAGCAGGCGATACAGGCCGCCAAAGCCGGCGACTTTTCAATCGTCAACACCCTGCTGACCGTGCTACAACGCCCGTTTGAGGAACACCCCGAACACGAGGCGTTCGCGGGCTTCCCGCCAGACTGGGCCGCGTCGATTGAAATCAGTTGCAGTTCCTGAGCCTCATCCGTCAAACTGAGCCTTGCGTTGAGCGAAGCTCGCCCCCAGATGCCCCCGAAGGAAACCTCAAAGATGCCCAAGATCGAAAAAACCGAAGCCGAATGGAAAGCCCTGCTCGCCGACAAAGGCGCTGAGCCCCTGGCCTTCCAGGTGACCCGCCACGAAGCCACCGAGCGCGCCTACACCGGCAAGTACGAAAGCAACAAGGCGGACGGCATCTACACCTGCATCTGCTGCGGCAAGCCTCTTTTTGACGCCGGCACCAAGTACGAATCAGGCTCGGGCTGGCCCAGCTACTTTCAGCCGATTGACGAGCAGGCCGTAGAAACCAAAACCGACCGATCCTGGTTTGGCGGCACACGCACCGAGGTTCACTGCAGCGACTGCGGCGCCCACCTGGGCCATGTTTTCGAAGACGGGCCAGCGCCAACTGGCCTGCGTTACTGCATGAACTCGGCTTCGCTGGACTTCGAGCCGCGCTAATTGCACTCCCCTGTTGCGGCCCCATTCGGCTGCCGCGCTGGATGACCCAAGCCCACTTCATAATCACGCCATGAAAATTTTGTTTGACTTCTTACCCATCGCCCTCTTCTTTGGCATGTTCAAGTACGCCGAAGGCAACCGCGAATGGGCGGCGGCGGCAGCCACCGACTCCCTGGGCTTCATGGTCGCCGGCGGCGTCGTCGGCCCGCAGGAAGGGCCGGTCTTGCTGGCCACGGTGGTGGTCATCGCCGCGACCATGCTGCAAATTGCCTGGCTGGTGACACGTGGCAAAAAGGTCGACACCATGCTCTGGGTCAGCCTGGGCCTGGTCACCTTGCTGGGCGGCGCGACCATTTACTTTCACAGCGAAAACTTCATCAAATGGAAGCCCACCG
>CAIMVC010000151.1 GCA_903844825.1 uncultured Burkholderiales bacterium
GGTTTGTGGCTTCCGGTGTCATGGTCAACAGCCTGCAGGTGGGCTTTGCGCGCTCCGGCGCGGCCAACTCCACGTTTGGATTGATCGCCCAGGGCGAGGCTAAGCGGGCGGCAACGCTGGATGCCACCCCGGCCAGCCGCGATCTGATCCGTTTCAACCAGTTCCAGGGTTCGATCAAGCAAGGCGGTGCGGCGCTGGGCAACGTGGTCTCGGCGCAGCTGACCTATTCCAACAACCTGGAGCGCATCGAGACCATCCGCTCTGACGGCAAGATCGACGGCGCTGATCCGACGGTGGCCAGCCTCACCGGCAACCTGGAGGTGCGCTTTGCCGACACCACGCTGATCGATGCCGCCACCAACAACACCCCGCTTGAGCTGACCTTCGGCTATGCGATTGATGCCGATCGGCGCCTGACTTTCATTGCGCACGAGGTCTATCTGCCCAAGCCCAAGCTCTCCATCTCTGGTCCCGGCGGTATTCAAGCCACCTTCGAGTGGCAGGCTGCCAAAGCTGCTGGGGTCGCCCGCATGTTCACCGTCGAACTGGTGAACGACGTTATTTCCTACTAACTCCCCTGAGGTCTCTCATGCTCAAACTGAACCTTCCGCGTGAACCCTACTGGATCACGCTGGCTGCCGGCGTGCGCCTGCAGGTCCGGCCCGCTAACACCGCGTTGGTGATGGCCGCGCGCCATGCTGCGTCCAAAGTGGCGGGTACCGATACCGCCGCTGCTGGGGAACGCACCGCCACCCTCATCGCTGAACTCGCTAAGCTGGCCGTACTTGCCTGGGAAGGCGTGGCCGACGACAAGGGCAAGCCGGCTACTGTCTCGCCAGCGGGCGTGGCCGCCCTGATGGAGCACTGGCTGCTGGCGGACGCCTTCGAGCGTGAATACCTTGCAGGCCTCTACGCATTGGATTCTGAAAAAAACGCCTGAAGGCCCGCACCGCCTGGCACTTCGGGGGCGGGCCGAGCTACTGCAGCGTCTGCCCCGAGCCATGCCCCGAGTGCCCATACACCCTGAACGCCCCCCACAGCCTGGACGGCTGGCAAGCCGCCAGCGCGATTGAGGTCTGCGCCAGCCAGTTGCGCATGGCACAGGGTCGTGTGGTCGGGCTGGATCTGAACGCGTGGATGTTGGCCTGTGAAAGCACGGGGTTGGACAAGTCAACGGCGATTGACCTGTTTCCAGCGGTCGAGGCGGGCCTGATGAGCAGCTTTGAGCAACACGAATAACGCGACGACTGATTTCCTTTCTTTGAACCGAGTGTTCCCTACCCATGGCTGAACGTAACCTCTCCATCCGCCTGGCCGTTGTCGATGGCGGTAAGGTCAAAGCCGAGCTGTCCGAGATCGGAGAGAAAGGGGAGCGCTCGCTCAAAAAAATCGAGGCGGCGTCCACCCCGGCGTCCGGTGGCCTCAAGTTGCTGTCTGGTGCGGCCAACGATGCCAAATTTCAGTTGGAAGCGGCCACTGAGAGGTTGGGGCTCTTGGGATCGGTGCTGGGCAAGCTCGGTCCTGCCGGTCTGATTGCCGGTGCCAGCATGGCTGCACTGGGTGTGGGCATCACGGCCCTGGTCATGCCAGTGGCACGCGTGGGCGATGAGTTCTTCAAGCTCTCGCAAAAGACCGGTGTCTCGGTCGAAGGACTCAGCGCGCTGGACTACGCCGCCAAGCTGTCTGACGTCAGCACCGAAGGCCTGACCAAGGCGCTGCAAAAGCTCTCGGTTGCCATGTTCGACACCCAAGTCAATGGCGAAGAGGGCAGTGCGGCGCTGAAGGCGCTGGGTGTCTCAGCCACCGACGTGCATGGGCAGATACGTCCGACCGAGCAGGTGCTGCTGGATCTGGCCGACAAGTTCTCGGCCATGCCTGATGGCGCTGACAAGGCGGCCCTGGCCGTCAAGCTCTTTGGCAAAGAAGGTCTGGCGATCATCCCGCTGCTCAACCAAGGGCGGGAGGGCTTGAGGGCACTCATGGAAGAAGCCCAGCGCTTGGGGTTGGTCCTGTCGGAGGACGCGGCCCGTGCGTCCGAGACCTTCAATGACAACCTGACTCGCCTCAATGCAGTCTTTGAGGGCGTGCGCCGTCAGCTGGGGGCAGCTGTCATTCCTATCCTGGCAGATCTGACCGAGCAGATGTTTCTGGCCAAGACAGCTACCGGCAGTTTTTCTAACGAACTTTTGACCATCAGCCAAAACCGGCAGGAGGTCCTCAATTACCTGGAGTCGGTGGCCAAGGGTATCGCCTTCATCGCCGAGTCGGCAGTGCTGGCCAAGCGGGTCATTGCCCAGCCCTTTGACAGCCTGTCGGTCGTGAGCAAGGACATCGAGACCTGGTTCAAGACCGAGGTCCTCAAGAGTGCCAAGAACTATGGATTCAACGCCCAGGCGGTGGATGCCGAA
>CAIMVC010000152.1 GCA_903844825.1 uncultured Burkholderiales bacterium
GCAAAAGAGGTTCCAGTAGGCGATATTGGGCTGCATGTTGTAGGCGTAGCGGCCCTGGCTGTCGGAATGGTTGCAGATGTGCCGGGGGTTGAAACCATCGAGGAACTGGAAGGGGCCGTAGTCGATGCTCAGGCCCAGAATGCTCATGTTGTCGGTGTTCATCACACCGTGGCAAAAACCGACCGCCTGCCAGGCGGCCATCAGCTCGGCCGTGCGTTCGCTGACAGCCTGCAGCAAGGCCGCATAGGGCTCAGGAGTCTCGCGGCAGCTTGGGTAATGGTTGTCGATGACGTGGTCGGCCAGCACCTTGAGCTGCGCGTGTTGCGCTTTGTGGCTGAAGTGCTCGAAATGTCCAAAGCGAATGAAGCTGGCGGCGGTGCGGGTCACCACGCCGGCGGTTTCGAGCTCCTCGCGCAGCACGCGGGCGTTTGAGCCCGTCAGGCACAGCGCCCGCGTGCTGGGAATGCCCAGCGCGTGCATGGCCTCGGAGCACAAGTATTCGCGGATGGAGCTGCGCAGCACCGCGCGGCCGTCACCCATGCGCGAGTAAGGCGTTTTGCCCGCCCCCTTGAGCTGCAGCTCAACGCCACCTGAGGGCGTGAGGATCTCACCGAGCAAAATGGCGCGGCCGTCACCGAGCTGGCCGGCCCATTGGCCAAACTGGTGGCCGCTGTAAACGCTGGCCAGGGGCTGCGAGCCGGCCAGCACCTGGTTGCCGGTCAAAGCCTGCAGCGCTGACTCTGACGCCAAAAAAGCCTCGTCGAGCCCGAGTTCGCGCGCCAGCGCCACATTGCGACTGACCCAGTACGGCGCACTCAGCGGTTGCGGCGTCTGTGGGGTGAAAAAATCCTCTCCCAGCCGCGCAAATCGGTTGCGCCAAACCAGGGGCTCGGTGCCATCGGGTGCGCTGGGTTGTTCGGGGACCGGGGGGGCCGAGGTGGCGAGGGGCGATGCAGTCATGCGGCAAATTGTCCCCGACTTGTCTTGTACCCGCGCGATCAGGGGCAATCCCTCATGGCCGCGACCCGTGTCTGCGGCATGATCGGGGCTGCGGACGGTACGTCCCCAGTCAGGGGCGGGCCGACCCTTGAATTGACGACCAACACATGACTTACGGAGACACGATGCTCGGCTTAATGCAGAACCAGCCCTTGATGATTTCTTCCCTGATCGAGTTTGCGCAGCGGCATCACGCCGATGCCCAAATTGTCTCGCGCCGGGTCGAAGGCGATATTCATCGCTACACCTACCGCGAGGCGGCTGACCGCTCGCGTCAGGTGGCCAACGCGCTGGACGCCATGGGGCTGGCCTTTAGCGACCGGGTCGCCACGCTGGCCTGGAACGGCTACCGCCATTTCGAGCTGTATTACGGCGTCAGTGGTTCGGGGCGGGTGGTGCACACCATCAACCCGCGCCTTCATCCCGACCAGATCGCTTGGATCGCCAACCACGCGGAAGACCGGGTGCTGTGCTTTGACATGAGCTTCTTGCCGCTGGTGCAGGCCGTTCACGCCCGCTGCCCGACGATTCGCCAGTACGTGGCCTTGTGCGACGCCGACAAGCTGCCGGAGGGCAGCGGAATTCCCAACCTGATCAGTTACGAGGCCTGGATTGGCGGGCAGTCCACGCGCTACGACTGGCCGGTTTTTGACGAGAACTCCGCCTCCAGCATGTGCTACACCAGCGGCACCACCGGCAACCCCAAGGCGGCGCTGTATAGCCACCGCTCGACCACCTTGCATGCCTACGCCGCAGCCTTGCCGGATGTGATGAGTCTCTCGGCGCGCGACGCCGTGTTGCCTGTGGTGCCCATGTTTCACGTCAATGCCTGGGGCATTCCATACTCTGCCTGCCTGACCGGCGCCAAGTTGGTGTTTCCCGGCCCGGCCCTGGACGGCAAGTCGATTTACGAGTTGATCGAGGCCGAAAAAGTCACTTATGCCGCGGGCGTGCCCACGGTCTGGCAAATGTTGCTGGGGCATATGAAGCCCGCCAACTTGACTTTTTCTACCCTCAAGCGCACGGTCATCGGCGGCTCGGCCTGCCCGCCGGCAATGATCGCCGCCTTCAACGACGACTATGGCGTGGAGGTGCTGCACGCCTGGGGCATGACCGAGATGAGTCCGCTGGGCACGCTTTGCACCCTTAAAAACAAGCACGACGCCTTGTCGGCTGAAGACAAAATGAAAATTCGCCTCAAGCAGGGGCGGGCGATTTTCGGCGTGGACATGAAGATCGTCAGTGACGCGGGGGACGAACTCCCCTGGGACGGTAAAACCTTTGGTAACCTGCTGGTCAAGGGGCCGTGGATCGTGCGGGAGTACTACAAAGGCGAGGGCGGTGACCCCCTGGTCGACGGCTGGTTTCCTACGGGCGATGTCGCCACCATCGACGCCGACGGTTACATGCAGATCACCGACCGCAGCAAAGACGTGATCAAGTCGGGCGGCGAATGGATCAGCTCGATTGATGTTGAAAACATCGCCGTGGCGCACCCGGCCGTGGCCATGGCCGCCTGCGTTGGCATGCCCCATCCGAAGTGGGACGAGCGGCCGATTGTGGCGGTGGTCAAAAAGCCGGGCGCCGAGGTCAGCCGCGAGGAGCTGCTCAAGTTCTACGAGGGCAAGACGGCCAAGTGGCAAATCCCTGACGACGTGGTGTTTGTCGACGCCATCCCCCTGGGCGCCACCGGCAAGATGCTCAAGACACGCCTACGGGAAATGCTCAAGGACTACACACTGCCGGGGCTTTGAGCCTGGCGACACGGGTCGAAACAACACGAGCGCGACGGTAAGCAACAGGTCCCTGAAGCGACATCGCTAGGGCATTCCCTGAGCCTGCGTTTGTTCTTTTGACCTAGTCTTCGCCTATCGCATCTCGCGAGTCCGTCATCACCAGCAGGAGCGCCATTTCATGATTTCCAAGTTCAGCCTGTCACGTCAAAAATTTGGCTGGGTGGCCCTGGCGTCTGCCCTCGTTTGCAGCGGGCTGAGCCTAGCTCAGACGCCCGCCAAGCCCGAGGCGAAGGCCGACACAAAGGCCGATGCCAAAGCGCCAGCCAAGCCGGCCGCGAAACCGGCACCCGCCAAGGCGGCGGGCCCGCTCGCCGGTCAGGTGGTCAAGATGGTGCGCATTGATGCGCAAACCGGCTTGCTCGGCCCGGTCGGTGTGAATCAGCTCAAAAGCTACCAGTTCTTTGCCGAAAAATTCAGCGGTGCAGGCAACCCCGCTGGCGTGAAGTTTGAAGTCACGGGCATCGACAACAAGCTCAGCCCGACCGAGAGCCTGAACGCGCTCAAGGCCGCGATTGACCAGGGCGTGCGCTACATCATTCAAGGCAATGGCTCAGCGGTGGCGCTGGCCCTGACCGACGCGATCAGCAAGCACAACGAGCGCAATCCCGGCAAGGAAGTTATCTACCTCAACGACTCGGCGGTGGACCCCGACCTCACCAACAGCAAGTGCAGCTACTGGCACTTTCGCTTTGATGCCGACACCTCCATGAAGATGGAAGCGATGTCCAGCTTCATGAAGGACCTTCCGGAGATCAAAAAAGTCTACATCCTCGGGCAAAACTACTCGCACGGCGTGCAGGTGGCCAGGTACACCAAGGAGACCCTGGCGCGCAAGCGGCCCGACATCCAGATCGTCGGTGAAGACCTGCACCCGCTGGCCCAGGTGCGCGACTTTGCGCCCTATATTGCCAAGATCAAGGCCAGCGGCGCCGACACGGTGGTTACCGGCAACTGGGGCTCGGACCTGTCGCTACTGATCAAGGCGGCCAACGAAGGTGGCTACACCGGCAAGTTCTTCACCTACTACGCCGGCGTCACTGGCACGCCGTCGGCGCTGGGCACCAACGGGGCCGGTCGCGTCTATCAAATTGCCTACAACCACTACAACATGGGCGGGCAGATGGACAAGTGGA
>CAIMVC010000153.1 GCA_903844825.1 uncultured Burkholderiales bacterium
CCGGGCGAGTTTGACGACTACATCGCCAAACCCAAGCCCAACGGTTACCAGTCACTGCACACGGTGGTGCGCGACAGTGCCGGGCGGGCCATCGAAATTCAGATCCGCACCCAGGCCATGCACGACCACGCCGAAAGCGGCGTCGCGGCGCATTGGGCTTACAAGGAAGCTGGCACCAAAGGTTACGCAGGTGTCTCTGCCAGCAGCGAGTACGACGCCAAAATCGCCGTGCTGCGTCAGTTGCTGGCCTGGGAGCGCGACCTCTCCGGTCCGCTGGCGGTCAAGGCGCGTGGCGCCAATCAGGGGCTTTTTGAGGACCGCATCTATGTGCTGACGCCAGAAGCGGCCGTGGTCGAGTTGCCGCAAGGCGCGACCGCGGTCGACTTTGCTTACAGCGTGCACACCACCCTGGGCCATCGTTGCCGTGGGGCGCGCATCGACGGTGCCATGGTGCCGCTCACCACCCCCTTGCATAACGGTCAGACAGTCGAAGTCATCACGGTCAAGGAGGGCGGGCCGTCGCGCGACTGGCTCAACCCGGAGCTGGGTTTTCTGAGCAGCCACCGGGCCAGGTCCAAGGTCCGTGCCTGGTTCAACGCCCTGGCCATGGCACAGACCGTAGCGCGCGGTCGCGAGGCCGTTGAAAAACTCCTGCAGCGCGAGGGCAGAACGGCCATGAAGCTTGATGACTTGGCCGGCCAACTGGGTTTTAAGAGCGCTGAAGATTTGTTCGAGGTGGTGGGCAAGGATGAGTTTTCGCTGCGCACCATTGAGAACATGCTTAAGCCGCCCGAGCCGCCGCTTACGCAGGACGACTACGTCCTGGCCAAAAAACCGCGCGCTCGCGCCGATCGCGGCGGCAAGGCCGGGGTGCTGGTGGTGGGTATTGACTCCTTGCTCACCCAACTGGCCAAGTGTTGCAAGCCGGCGCCACCCGACCTGATCCTGGGTTTTGTGACCAAGGGGAAAGGGGTGAGCATCCACCGGGGTGACTGCAGCAATTTCAGGAACATGGCCGCCGGCAGCCCTGACCGGGTGATTGAAGTCCAGTGGGCAGCCACGCCGTCGGCCGTAGGCCAACTCTACCCGGTGGATGTGGCGATCGAGGCGGCCGACCGGCAAGGACTCTTACGCGATATCTCCGAGGTGTTTGCCAAGGAAAAAATGAACGTGATTGGCGTGCAGACGCAGTCGGTCAAGGACAAGCGCGGCGGCACCGCCTGGATGACATTTACCGTGGAAGTCGGTGAGTCCGGTCGCCTGGCGCAGGTCCTGCGCACAGTGGCTGATGTCGGGGGCGTGCGTTCTGCCAGACGCCGCTGATGTTGACTTGGGGCTGGGCTGTGACCTATGGACGCGAGAAAGTTATTTTCGCCGCATCGGCTGAAGGCGCCGGTTTGGCCCTGCTATAATCTGAGTTGTTCAGTTTCAGGCGCGTAGCTCAGCTGGTTAGAGCACCACCTTGACATGGTGGGGGTCGTTGGTTCGAGTCCAATCGCGCCTACCAAATTCGGTAGGGAAATCAAGCACTTAGCGGAGACGCTCGGTGCTTTTTTTTCGCGTGCGCCCGTTGCGGGTGAGCTTGATTCGGGCATCGCAAGCGGCGGCCGCCGCGCAAGGGTAAACCAAGGGTTGCGAGGCGGGTAGACTTCCTAGAATCCCAATACAGCCTTCATTGTGAGGTTCCTACCCAGTGTCCGAGGAGTCAGCGCGTGCAGAAGATCAAATCAGGCCCCTCCCCAGTCGGTGGGCTCGCCCAGGCCAAGGCGCCTGCAGGTGGCGCCAGGCCAGCGGCACGAAAGGCCGCTACAGCCAAGTCTGCCCAAGCCGAGACGGTCGATGCAGCGTCGCTGGGCGATGCGCAGGCCAGACCTCGGATCATCAAGAAATATCCGAACCGGCGCCTTTATGACACCGATACCTCGACTTACATCACGCTGAGCGATGTCAAGGCCCTGGTCATGACCAGCGCGCCGTTTGTGGTGCGTGACGCTAAGACCAGCGAAGACCTGACGCGCAGCATCCTGCTGCAGATCATTCTCGAGGAGGAGGCTGGCGGCGCGCCGATGTTCACTGAAGCGGTGCTGGCCAACATCATTCGCTTTTATGGCAACGCCCTGCAGGGATTCATGGGTTCTTACCTTGAGAAAAATGTGCAGTCCTTCATGGACCTGCAACTCAAGATGAGCGAGCAGTCCAAAGGGCTGACGCCAGAGCTATGGGCGCAATTCATCAACTCCCAGTCGCCCATGATGCAGGGCATGATGGGCTCTTACGTCGAGCAATCACGCAGTTTGTTCATGCAAATGCAAGAGCAGATGCAAGAGCAGGGCAAGCAGATGTTGTCCACCTTTGGACTCAAGCGCTGAACATCAGCTGGACAGGCCTGCGGCCAAGACCGAGCCCAACTGTTCCCCACGGGCCGGAACAGCCCGAGCGCCGAGTGCTCAGAGCACCTCGCTGGCGAAGTCTGCCAGTCTCGAACGCTCGCCGCGCGCCAGGGTGATGTGCCCACCGTGCGGCCACCCCTTGAAGCGGTCGACCGCGTAAGTCATGCCTGATGAGCCCTCGGTCAGGTAGGGCGTGTCAATTTGCGCCAGGTTGCCCATGCAGATGATCTTGGTGCCCGGACCGGCCCGGGTGATCAGTGTTTTCATCTGCTTGGGGGTGAGGTTTTGCGCCTCGTCAATGATCACGTACTTGTTCAGAAAGGTGCGACCACGCATGAAGTTCATGCTCTTGACCTTGATGCGTGAGCGGATCAACTCGTTCGTGGCCGCGCGTCCCCATTCACCCGAGCCGCTGTCTGTTTTTCCCAGCACTTCGAGGTTGTCGTCGAGCGCGCCCATCCATGGACCCATTTTTTCTTCTTCGGTTCCCGGCAGAAAACCGATGTCTTCGCCGACGGACACGGTGGCCCGGGTCATGATGATTTCGGTGTAGCGGCGGTCATCGAGCACCTGCGTCAGGCCGCTGGCAAGCGCCATCAGCGTCTTGCCGGTGCCGGCCGTTCCGGCCAGGGTGACAAAGTCGACCTCCGGGTCCATCAGCAGGTTCATGGCGAAGTTCTGCTCGCGGTTGCGGGTGGTCACGCCCCAGACGGCATTTTTGAGGTGGTTGAAGTCCTTGAGCGTCTTGAGCACCGCCGTCTTGGCGCGGATCTCGATCACGCGGGCGTACAAGGCGGGCTCGCCGGGGGCTTCGAAGTACACAAACTGGTTGATGAGCAGGCTCGGTACGATCGGGCCGGTGATTCGGTAGAACGTGTGGATACCCTGTTGCCAGCTTTCAATGGTTTTGCTTTGGCGGGTCCAGAAATCGGACGGCAGGTTCAGGGAGCCCGCATACAGCAGGTCCCCGTCTTCGAGGGTTTTGTCATTTTGGTAGTCGTCGGTCAGCAGCCCGAGCGCGCGCGCCTTGACGCGCATGTTGATGTCCTTGGACACCAGCACCACCTCCCGTGGCGCGTGCGCCTTGCGCAGAGCCTCGACCACGCCCAGGATCTGGTTGTCCGCCTTGCCCTGCGGCAGGCTTTGGGGCAAGGTATAGCTCAAGGCCGTGGTTTGAAACAGCAGGCTACCACCGGCCTCCGGATGGCCGGTGGTGTTCAGGCGCAAGCCTTTGCCGATATCTGCCCCCTGGGCGCCAGCCAGCGCGTCCAGCGTGCGGCTGGTCTGCCGCGCGTTGCGTGCGACCTCGGTCATGCCTTTTTTATGTCCGTCGAGTTCCTCCAGAACAATCATGGGCAAAAAGATGTCGTGTTCTTCAAAACGGAACAAACACATGGGGTCATGCATGAGCACGTTGGTGTCAAGCACAAACAGCTTGCAGGGTCCGACAGCCTTGACCTTGCGCGGCTTGTCGACAGGCCCCGGCGCGGAGGGCAGAGGTGGCTGGCTCATCGGGGCCGGTGACGCAGGCCTGACCGCTTTCGAGGGGGCTTTGGTGGGCAGGGCCGCAGCGCGCGCGGTGGGTTCGGGCGCGGTGGTTTGCGGTAACCGGGCCGGCTCAGTGGTGCTGCTCGGGCCTTCCTGCTTGCGGCCGGCCTTCGACTGGGCGCGTTCTGGCGCCTTCAATGCATCACGGGACAGCAGGGCAGCTCGTTTAGTCGGGGCGGGAGGCAGGGGCATGGTGCTTGGGACTCACTGGATGAAGAAAACGGGTTTCCAGAAATGAAAAAGCCGCCTTGAGACCCAAGGCGGCTTGTTCGGAGGACGCAGTCGGCAAAATCAACAGCATGGCTTCATTATGCCCGACCCCGCCGCCCGCAAAGCCTGTACAGGGGCTTGCGGTCTGCGGGGGATCAGCCGGCCTTCTTGAGCTCTTTGACGGCTTCGAGGACCTCGTCCACGTGGCCCAGCACTTTCAGGCCGCGCCATTCTTGCTTGAGCTGCCCGTCCATGCCGATCAGGAAGGTGCTGCGCTCGATGCCTTTGACCTTCTTGCCATACATGATCTTGTTTTTGACGACGCCGAACATGTGACACATTTTTTCTTCGGTGTCTGCGATCAGCTCGAAGGGCAGTTCGAGTTTGGTCTTGAATTCATCATGCGACTTCATGTTGTCGCGAGACACGCCAAACACGGTGGCCCCCGCCTTGACGAAGTCTTTGTACTTGTCGCGGAACTGCATGGCTTCCGTGGTGCAGCCCGGGGTGTTGTCCTTGGGGTAAAAATACAGAATGACGACTTTGCCGATGTGGCTTTGGTTAGATACCTTGAGCCCGCCTGTGGCGTTCGCTTCGAATTCGGGAAGTGGTTTGTTGACGACGACTGCCATACTGCGTAGACCCTGACGAAAGTTGTGATCGGCTTGGGGCCTATAGCTGACCCTTGCCTTTCGTTGACCTCTGGCAAGCAGCCGCACTGTGTTTTTTGCGGCGCAACCAAATGCAACCTTAGATTTTAACCCTAAAGGCCGGGCTCCCCAAGCGGGGCGGTCAGGTGCGCACGCTCTTGAGACTCCATCAGCAGCGCTGCGATCACATGGCGGCCTTCGCCGGCGAGGATGTTGTAGGTTCTGCAGGCGGCGATGGTGTCCATGGTCTCTACGCCAATGCGCAGCGCCATCAGCTGGCGCAGCAGGGCAGGCGGCGCAAAGCGCAAGCGCTGGCCGCTGCCGAACAGCACGAGCTCTGGCCGGCTGGCGGCCAGGCTCGAAAAGTGCGCTTCGGTCAGGTCTTCAAAACGCCTGCAGGCCCAGTCGAGCTTTTCTCCACGCGAGCCCACCACGATGCTGTGCTCGATCTTTTCGGCCACGCCGTTGCTGGCCAGGCCGATCCAGCCCGGCCCGTAACCGAGGATGGCTTGAACGTCGAGGCGGTCGGGTTGCAATTTCATGGTATTGGGTGCCAGGGTACACACTCGCCCGGGTGGCTTGCTGCAGGCCCATTTTGGCTCGTAATAGGTATATTTTATGTGGTCAAATTGAGGGTTACGTGCAAGCAGGGTGATAGGTGTTCGTCGGCGCCTCCAGTGGGGAGGTGCGGCTGACCGCCGCGCGCCTGGGAGGGCTTGTCCGGACTGAACCAGGGCGACATATGAAACCGATTACCAAATCTGCCAAGCTAGCCAACGTCTGCTATGACATTCGCGGACCCGTGCTGGAAGCGGCCAAGCAAATGGAGGAAGAGGGTCACAAGATCATCAAGCTCAACATCGGCAATCTGGCGGTGTTTGGCTTTGACTCCCCCGAAGAAATCCAGCAGGACATGATCCGTAACTTGCCCAACTCGGCCGGATATTCGGATTCCAAGGGTATTTTTGCGGCGCGCAAGGCCGTCATGCACGAGACCCAGAAGCAGGGCGTCAAGGGCGTGGTGCTGGACGATATTTACCTGGGCAACGGCGCCAGCGAGCTTATCGTGATGGCGACCAATGCCTTGCTCAACGATGGCGACGAGCTCCTGTTGCCTACCCCCGACTACCCCCTGTGGACGGCCGCCGTATCGCTGTCGGGCGGCACGCCAGTGCATTACCTGTGCGACGAGTCGCGCGGCTGGATGCCTGATCTGGACGACATCAAGCGAAAGATCACGCCGCAGACCAAGGGCATTGTCGTTATCAACCCCAACAACCCAACGGGGGCGCTGTACTCTGACGAGCTGCTCGGTGAGATCGTCAAGCTGGCCCGGCAGCATGGGCTGGTGATTTTTGCTGACGAGGTCTATGACAAGGTGCTGTACGACGGCGTCAAGCACACCGCGATGGCCAGTTTGTCAGAGGATGTGCTGACGCTGACCTTCAACTCCCTGTCCAAGAGCTACCGCTCCTGCGGTTACCGGGCAGGGTGGCTGGTGGTCTCGGGCGACAAAAAGCCGGCGCGCGACTACATCGAGGGGCTGAACATGCTCTCGAGCATGCGCCTGTGCGCCAACGTGCCCGGCCAGTGGGCGATCCAGACCGCCTTGGGCGGCTACCAGAGCATCAAGGACCTGGTTGGTGAGGGGGGCCGCTTGCGCCGTCAGCGCGACATCGCGCACCAACTGATCACGGCGATTCCCGGCGTGAGCTGCGTCAAGCCGAGCGCGGCCCTGTACATGTTTCCCCGGCTTGACCCCGCGGTCTATCCCATCGCCAACGACCAGCAGTTCATCTACGAGATGTTGCAGGAAACCAAGGTGCTGCTGGTGCAGGGCACCGGGTTTAACTGGCCCTCGCCCGACCATTTCCGGATCGTTTTTTTGCCGCACGAAGACGATCTGCGCGAAGCCATTGGCCGCGTGGCCAAGTTTCTGGAGACTTACCGCCAAAAGAGCGCATTCGCCAGCACCCTGGCTGCGCCCGGTGCGACGACCTGAAGCGCTGGCACCAGCTTGCGCCGCGCAGCCAGTCTGCCGCGCCGGCCCAGCCAACGCATTCCCCTTACCAACGACCGTTAACGTAGCGACCATCCAAGCATGAAATCGAGCAATCTTCCCGTAAAAGTAGGCCTGCTGGGCATAGGCACTGTCGGCAGTGGCGTCTTTAACGTCTTGCAGCGAAACCAGGAAGAAATCCTGCGCCGCACCGGTCGCGGCATCGAAATTGCCATGGTTGCCGACCTCGACACGGCCCGCGCGCGGGCGCTGGTCGGGCCCCAGGTGCAGGTGGTCAGCGATGCCCGCGCCGTGGTGGCCAACCCCGAAATTGACGTTGTGGTCGAGCTGATCGGTGGCTACGGCATTGCCCGCCAACTGGTGCTGGAGGCGATTGAGGCCGGCAAGCACGTGGTGACGGCCAACAAGGCCTTGCTGGCCGTGCATGGCACTGAAATTTTTGCCGCAGCCCACCGCAAGGGCGTGATGGTTGCCTTCGAGGCGGCTGTGGCCGGTGGCATCCCGATCATCAAGGCACTGCGCGAAGGCCTGTCGGCCAACCGCATTGAATGGATTGCCGGGATCATCAACGGCACCACCAACTTTATTTTGAGCGAGATGCGCGACAAGGGACTGGCCTTTGACGTGGTGCTCAAGGAAGCGCAGCGCCTGGGCTACGCTGAGGCCGATCCGACCTTCGACATCGAAGGCGTTGACGCCGCGCACAAGGCCACCTTGATGTCGTCCCTTGCCTTCGGTATTGCGGTGCAGTTTGACAAGGCCTACGTCGAGGGCATCACCGAGCTCGACGCGCTCGACATCCGCTACGCCGAACAGCTGGGCTACCGCATCAAGCTCTTGGGCATCACCAAGAAAACAGCCAAAGGCGTGGAACTGCGCGTGCATCCGAGCCTGGTGCCTGCCAAGCGCCTGATCGCCAACGTGGAAGGGGCAATGAACGCCGTGATGGTGCAAGGCGACGCGGTCGGAACCACGCTTTATTACGGCAAAGGCGCCGGCAGCGAGCCTACCGCCAGCGCCGTCATCGCGGACCTCGTCGACATCGCCCGCCTGAGCGGTGTGGATGCGGCCCACCGCGTGCCGCATCTGGCTTTTCAGCATGACGCGCTGAGCAACATTCCCGTGCTGCCGATGAGCGAGGTGGTCACCAGCTACTACCTGCGCCTGAAAGTGGCCGACGAAACCGGCGTGCTGGCGCGCGTGACCGGCCTGCTCGCCGACGCCGGCATCAGCATTGACGCCGTGCTGCAGCGCGAAGCCGATGAAGTTGGCGGCGAAGGTGCCACCCAGACCGATCTGATCATCCTCACCCATGACTGCGTCGAAGCGCGTATGAACGAAGCCGCCGCGCAGATCCAGAGTCTGAGCAGTGTGCTGGCGCCTCTGGTGCGTATTCGCAAAGAGGAACTGGCCTGATGCTTTATGTGTCAACACGCGGTCATGCCGACCGCAAACGTTTTTGCGAAATCCTGCTCGAAGGCCTGGCGCCTGACGGAGGCTTGTACCTGCCCGAGCACTACCCGCGCATTGACGCAGCGACGCTGACGCGCTGGCGCGTGGTGTACGAAACGGCCGGCTACGCCGACCTGGCTTTCGAAGTCTTGTCGCTGTACATCGACGATATTCCGGCCGACGACCTGCGCGTCATGTGCCGCAAGACCTACACCGCGGCCGTTTTCGGCACGCCCGAGATCGTACCGCTCAAAAAGCTCGAAGCCGGCCTGTACCTCCAGGCCCTGTCCAACGGCCCGACCCTGGCCTTCAAGGACATGGCCATGCAGTTGCTGGGCAATCTCTTTGAATATGAGCTGGGGCGGCGCTCGGAGCAGCTCAATATTTTGGGCGCCACCAGTGGCGACACCGGCAGCGCGGCCGAGTACGCCATGCGCGGCAAAAAAGGCGTGCGGGTCTTCATGACCTCGCCGAACGGCCGCATGAGCCCGTTTCAGCAAGCCCAGATGTTCAGCCTGCTTGACGAGAATATTCACAACATCGCAGTCGACGGCGTGTTCGACGACTGCCAGGACATGGTCAAGGCGGTGTCCAACGACCTGGCGTTCAAGCGCCAGTACAAGATTGGCACGGTCAACTCGATCAACTGGGCGCGCCTGCTGGCGCAGGTGGTGTACTACTTCGCCGGTTACTTTCAGGCCAGTCGGGGCGCTGATGCGGGCGGCGGCCGGGTCAGCTTCAGCGTGCCGTCGGGCAACTTCGGCAACGTCTGCGCCGGCCATGTCGCCCGCATGATGGGTTTGCCGATTGATCAGTTGGTGGGGGCCACCAACGAACACGACGTGCTTGACGAGTTCTTTCGCACCGGCGTCTACCGCGTACGCGCAGGCGCTGACACGCACGAGACGTCCAGCCCGTCGATGGATATTTCCAAGGCCTCGAATTTCGAGCGCTTTGTTTTCGATTTGCTGGGCCGCGATGGTCAGCAAGTCAAGGATCTTTTTGAGCGTCAACTCGGCGCGCAAGGCTTTTTTGACCTCAGCGCTCTGCCGGCCTTCAAGACCGCCCGGGCTCAGTACGGTTTTGTCAGCGGCAGGAGTACCCACGCCGACCGGTTGCAAACCATTCGCGACACCTTCGGGCGTTTTGGTGTGATCATTGACACGCATACGGCCGACGGCCTGAAAGTCGCGCGTGAGTACCTGTCAGCAGGCACGCCCATGGTCGTGCTGGAGACGGCGCTGCCGATCAAGTTTGCCGCCACGATCGAAGAAGCGCTGGGACGCCCGCCCGAGCGTCCACCGGGCTTTGAAGGCATGGAGGCGCTGCCCCGAAAGGTCACTGTCATGGCTGCAGACGCCAGCCTGATCAAGGCCTACATTGCCCAACATGCTGCAGCCTGACCTGTCGGATTTGCCTGTTTCGCTGGATCGGCGTCGGCCGCGTTGCGCAGCTGAAAGACGCTCATGAAAGTAGTCGGTTTCGCTGGTTATTCGGGTTCTGGCAAGACCACTTTGGTCGAGCGCCTGATCCCTGCGCTTAAGAAGCGCGGCCTGCGGGTGTCCGTGGTCAAACATGCGCACCACAACTTTGACATCGACCAGCCCGGCAAAGATACCTTCCGCCACCGCGCTGCAGGCGCCTTTGAGGTGGTGGCAGCCTCTGGCCAGCGACTGGCCCTGATGCGTGAATTCGAGCGACCGGCCGAGCTGACGGTTCATCAACTGCTGGCCGAGCTTTATACCGGGGTCGACTGGGTGCTGGTCGAGGGCTTCAAGCAAAGCGATATTTTGAAAATCGAAGTCTGGCGAGCAGCCAGTCAGGCGGATGCCGCGCTGCCGGTGCGCTACCCCAATGATGATTTTGTGGTGGCTGTGGCCACCGATTCGCCGGGGCAGTTGCCCGAGCCGACCCAACTGCCTGTGCTCGATCTGAATGACATCGAAGCCGTGGCTGATTACCTGGTTCAAAATCAAGACCGTTTCGACTACTCCTTTGACCATCGCCCATGAGTCACGCCAATTCACCAGTTCCTGATTCGCCGCGCCCGGCCCTGATTGCGCTGGACCAGGCGCTGGCCGAGTTGCTGGCCCAGGCCCTGCCCCTGGGTGGGCACGAGAGTGTCTCGACCTTTGACGCCGATGCCCGCGTGCTGGCCCAGGACATCAGCGCCGCGCTGGATGTGCCGGCCCACGACAACAGCGCCATGGATGGTTACGCGCTTCGCTGCGCCGACTTGCTCGACACCGACGTTCTCAAGGTGACTCAGCGCATTCCAGCGGGCAGCGCGGGCCATGCGCTGGAAGCGCTGGGTGCAGCCCGAATTTTTACCGGTGCACCCATCCCTGCGGGGGCCGATGCCGTGGTCATGCAGGAAGACTGCAGCGCCTTGTCCGACACCGGTTGCGTGCAGGTCAGGATGGCGCCCCAGCCGGGTCAGTGGATCCGACGGCGTGGTGAAGATGTCAGCCGTGGTGCCGTGGTGCTGCAGCGCGGTCATCGGCTCAACCCGGCTTCGCTGGGGCTGGCGGCGAGCATTGGCTTTGATCGTTTGTCAGTGACCCGGCCCGTGCGCGTAGCGCTGTTTTCAACGGGTGACGAGCTGGTGATGCCTGGCGAGGTGGCGCCGGGCGACATGAAGCCCGGCGCCATTTACAACTCCAACCGTTTCTTTTTGCGCGCGCTTTTGCTGCGCCTTGGCTGCACGGTCAGCGACCTGGGCATCGTGCCCGACCGGCGCGATGCCACCATCGATGCCTTGCGCGCCGCCGCCGCGCAGCACGACCTGATCCTGACCAGCGGCGGTGTGTCAGTCGGTGAAGAAGATCACATCAAGCCTGCGGTGCAGACGCTGGGCGAACTCAAACTGTGGCAACTGGCCATCAAGCCGGGCAAGCCCTTCGCCTACGGCCGCATTCGGCGCCAGAGCGGCTCTGACGATGTGGCGCACTTCATCGGCCTGCCAGGCAACCCGGTGTCGAGCTGGGTGACATTTTTGCTGCTGGTGCGCCCCTTTGTGCTCGCTCTGCAGGGTGCTACGGACATCAAGCCGCAAGCCATGTCCCTGACGGCCAATTTCAGCTGGCCCAAAGCCGACAAGCGCCGCGAGTTTTTGCGTGTCAGGCGCGACGCCGCGGGCGGTTTGAGCCTGTTTGACAACCAAAGCTCTGGCGTGCTGACCTCGGTGGTGTGGGCCGACGGTCTGGTTGACAACCCGCCCGGCAAAACGATTGCCCCCGGCGACACGGTGCAATTTATTCCCATGAGCGCTCTGCTGGCCTGAGCGCTGCCGCTGGCCTGCCACATCACGGACGACGCATGAAAATCAACATCAAGTATTTCGCCTCGATCCGCGAGGCGCTGGGAACCGGTGGCGAGCAGCGCGAGACAGCGGCTGCGACGCTGGCCCAGTTGCGCGACGAGCTGATTGCCACCAGTCCCGCGTACGCCGCTGGCCTGGCGCGCAGCCGGCCCGTGCGCATGGCCCTTGACCAGGTCATGAGCGACGAGGCTTCGGCGCTCGTCGAAGGCTGCGAGGTAGCCTTTTTTCCACCGGTGACGGGAGGCTGAGGTGGCTGGCCGCGTGACGATTCAAACGGCTGATTTCAACCTGGCCGACGAAATTGATGCGCTTCGTCGCCATGACCGGCGCGTCGGTGCGGTCTGCAGTTTTGTCGGCACGGTGCGCGATCGGCATGCGGTCGGGCTGTCGACTGCTTCGGTAGAGGCTGCGGACTGCGCCGGTGCGGGGCTCGGCGGCGATGCCGCAGTGCTGTCGCTGGAGCTCGAGCACTACCCCGGCATGACCGAAAAAGCCATCGAGGCCATGATCGACGAGGCGATGCAGCGCTTCGATATTTTTGCTGCCCGGGTGATTCACCGCGTGGGACTCTTGCATCCGCTCGATCAGATCGTGCTGGTGGCGGTGACGTCGATGCACCGTGGCGAAAGTTTTCAGGCCTGCGAATTCCTGATGGACTACCTCAAGACCCAGGCCCCCTTCTGGAAAAAAGAGCAGACCCCAGAAGGTGCGCGCTGGGTCGACGCCCGGGTGTCGGACGACGCCGCACTGGCGCGCTGGGGGCTGGTGCTGCCCAATCTTTCAGACCCGGTCTGAGCGTTTGTCGGCGCTGGCCGGCGTGGCCGTCAGATCGGTGGGCCGCGCCCAGGGGCCGGGCAGTTGCAAGTGCAAGGTCAGCCACTGCAGCAGCATGTCGACGCGCGGCAGGTCGATGCGCCTGGCTGGAACCAGCGCCTTGAGCCAGATGTCTGGCAGGCGCAAATCAGGCAGGATTTCCACCAGGTCGCCAGCTTCAATGGCTGGCGAGGCCAGGTAGTCGGCCAGCACCGCAATGCCCATGCCACTCACGGTGGCCCGGCACAGCGCCACGCCGTCATTGGTTTGTAACTTGGCCTGCACGTCCACGCCCACCAGGCCCTGCGGACTTTGGAATTCCCAGCGCGAGCCTGAGGTGGTGAAAACAAGGCAGTCATGCTCGATCAGCTCGGCCGCCTGCTGCGGGGTGCCGCGCCGGCTCAGGTAGCCGGGCGCTGCACACAGCCGCCGGCGTATCGGGCACAGCGGGTGGTCGCGTACCTGGCCGTACAGCTCGGGCAGGGCGCCAATGGCCAGGTCAAAGCCTTCTTCAAGCGGGTTGACGGACCGGTCGGCCAGCACGATGTCCATGCTGATGCGCGGCTGCTCGCGTAAGAACTGGTGCAGCAATTCGCTCAGGTACAAGGTTCCCAGGGTGGTCGGAATCTTGACGCGGATGTGGCCCTCGAGGTCGCCGCTGGCTTGCGCCATGCCAGCCAGGGTGTCTTCGAGCTGTTGCACCAGGCTGCGTACGGTGGGTAAATAGCGCTCGCCGACATCGGTCAGCGTCAGCTTGCGGGTGCTGCGCACAAAGAGGGGCGCCTTGATCCGCCACTCCAGTTGGTCAATGCGCTTGGACACCACGGAGGGCACCAGGCTGGCCCGGCGTGCCACCTCCGAGAAGCTGCCCATGTCGGCAACAGCAATAAAGGCTTTCAGGTTGCTCAGGGTGTCCATGCGGTCGGTCTCTTATTTATCTCGTTTCACGAAAGGTGAAGTGACAAGTCAAGCTATTGTCATTGCCAAGATTATTAATCCACAATCGCAGCTTCCCAGTTTTTGAAGTGACGACGCATGACCGACACTGCCAGCTCCGCACCCGTTCGACCGGCCAAAGACGTGCTGTACCAGCGCATTGCCACCGAAGAGGCTTTCGCCCCGCCGGAAATGCTGGAAATTTACCGCAAGATACTGGCCAAGGGTGACGTGGATCCCGGCTTTGAAGGTCTGATGGGGTTTTACATGAGCAGCCCCAGCGAGCGTGCCCAGCACATCATGCGCTGCCTGACGGATCTGGATCAGATTCGGCTGGGTCATATGGACGAAGCCGGCATCGACCGGCAGGTCATTGCGCTGACCTCGCCCGGCGTGCAGGTGATGGATACCGCTACCGCCGTGTCCTTCAGCCGGCTGGCCAATGACCAGCTGGCTGAGGCCGTGCGCCGGCATCCGACGCGCTTTACCGGCATGATCGCCGTGGCTCCTCAGGACCCGACGGCGGCTGCCAAAGAGATTGAGCGCGGCGTCAATCAACTGGGCATGAATTCGGTCATCATCAACTCGCACACCCAGGGCGAGTACCTGTCGGACCCCAAGTTCTGGGATATTTTCGCGGCCGCCGAGGCCATGGGCACACCGATTTACCTGCACCCCAATTCGCTGCCGCGCAACATGATCCAGTCCTTCCAGGACTGTGGGCTGGACGGGGCCATCTACGGCTTTGGCGTGGAGACCGGGCTGCACGCGATGCGCATCATCACCGCCGGCGTGTTCGACCGTTTCCCCAAACTGCAAATGATCATCGGGCACATGGGTGAAGCGCTGCCGTTCTGGTCCTACCGGCTGGACTATATGCACCAGGCAACCGTCAGGTCCAAGCGCTATGACAGCATCAAGCCGATTCTGAAAAAGCCCAGCGACTACTTGCGCGAGAACTTCTTCATCACCAGCAGTGGCGTGGCCTGGGAGCAGGCCATCCGCTTCACCCAAGAAGTCGTCGGCGTCGACCGCGTGCTTTATGCGATGGACTATCCTTACCAGTACGCGGTCGACGAGGTGGTGGCCATGGACAAGATGCTTATGAGCGCAGACGACAAAAAGAAGTTTTTCCAGACCAATGCCGAGGCCGTGTTCAAAATCCCGCCAAGGCCTGAGACAAGACGCCGGGCCCCTTGATCGCCCCTGAGTGCAACCAGCACAAGTGCGCCAAAGACGCTCAGCAGACGCCGCAACGCCGGCATGACCACCCAACTAGGAGACTTGATGCACCCTTTTTTCAAATCGCTGCCAAAAGCAGCCCTGGCTCTGAGCGTCTTGTTGTCGTCGCTCGGCCTGCAAGCGCAGATTTACCCCAGCCAGACGGTGCGCATCGTTGTGCCGTTCACGGCCGGCACCGGCATGGACACGATTGCACGGGCGGTTGCGCCCAGGCTCGGTGAGCGGCTGGGTCAGCCGGTCATTGTGCAAAACATGCCAGGTGCCAGCGGCAACATAGGCGCCGATGCGGTGGCCAAGGCCAACCCGGACGGTCACACGGTGCTGATGGGTGCCAACACCATGCTGATCGCCTCGCAGCTCTACAAAAATGTGCCTTTCAACCCGATCAAGGATTTCGCGCCGGTGTCCATGTCGGCCTGGGGCACCTTGATGCTGGTGGCCAACCCGAAGACCGGCATCAAGTCCATGCAGGAGCTCATTGCCAAGGCCAAAGCCAGCCCCGGTGCCATCAGCTTTGGCTCGCCCGGCGTGGGGACGCCGCACCACATGGCGATGGAGTTGTTCAAGGCGCAAACCCAGCTGTTCATGCTGCACGTTCCTTACCGCGGCACTGCCGGCTACACCCAGGACTTGCTCTCGGGCGAAGTCAATGTCGGCTTTTTGCCGATTCATGTGGCCCAGGGTTTTGTCAGCAGCGGCAAGCTCACCGCCCTGGCGGTCGGTAGCCCCAAGCGGCATCCTGTGGCCCCTTCTGTGGCTACCTTTGAGGAGCTCGGTGTGAAAGGCGTCGAGGTCGACCTCTGGTACGCCTTCTTTGTGCCGGCCAAAACGCCGCCAGCGGTGGTTGGCCGGCTCAACGCGGACATCTCGGCCATCCTCAGGCAGGCCGACATCCGCGACCTGCTGGGCCGCGCCGGTCTTGATGCTGCCGCGTCAACGCCAGACGAGCTGGGCGCGATTTCGCAGAAAGACTATCCCCGCTGGGGCGCCGTCATCAAGCGCAACGGCATCACGGCTGAGTAAGGTTCAAGGGCTATGACGCAAGCGCAAGCAGGTTCGGGCCAGCCCGGTATCGTGGTCGTGGGGGGCGGCATTGCCGGGCTGGCTTTTGCGCTGTCGCTGCAGCAGCAAGGCCTGCTATGTGATGTCTATGAAAGCGTGGCCGAAGTGCGGGAACTGGGCGTGGGCATCACACTGTTGCCGCACGGTATGCGTGAGCTGGCGGCGCTGGGTCTGCAGGCCGAACTCGAAGCGGTGGGTATCGAGAACCTGGAAAGCGTGTTTTTTAATCGCTTCGGCCAGTTCATCTACAAAGAGCCCCGCGGTCGCCATGCCGGTTATGCGCTGCCCGAAATCGGCATCCACCGAGGCAAGCTGCACCGTATTCTCTTTGAGGCTGCACTCAAGCGACTGGGGCCTGAGCGGATCCACACCAATCACCGCTGCGCGGGGGTGACGCAGACCGACAGCGGCGCCACCGTGCACTTTGTTGATGGACGCAGTGGTGAGGCGCTGCCGCCGGTGGCAGCCCGCGTGGTGGTGGCTTGTGACGGCATTCATTCGGCGGTTCGCAGGCAGTTCTACCCGGACGAAAAAGTCGCATTCGCCGGCATCAATACCTGGCGCGGCGTGACGCGGCACGCCCCCATACTCACCGGCAAAAGCTATATGCGGGTGGGCTCCATCAAGACCGGAAAAATGGTGATCTACCCCATCGTTGACAGCGTTGACGAGCACGGCCGGCAACTGATCAACTGGATGGCCGAAATCGAGGGCAACAACGCCAGCATGAACGACTGGAACAGCGGTGGCAAGGTCGAGGACTTCATCTCGATCTTTCAGGACTGGAAATTTGACTGGCTCGACGTGCCGGCGCTGATCCGTCAGGCTGATCAGATTCTGGAGTACCCGATGGTCGACAAAGACCCGGTGTCGCAATGGACCTTTGGCCGCGTCACGCTGATGGGCGATGCGGCGCACCCCATGTATCCGCGAGGCTCCAACGGCTCGGCGCAGGCACTGATTGATGCACGCACGCTGGCCGCTGAAATCGCCAGCCAGGCTGACCCGGTGCGGGCGCTTCACGCCTACGAGGCCAAGCGCCGCGAGACCACGGCAAAAATCGTGCTGACCAACCGCAGTCTGCCGCCTGACTTCATCAACATCAAGGTCGACGAGCTCAGCGGCGACAAGCCCTTTGGCCATATTGATGACCTGATCAGCCAGGAGGAACTGCGCGAGATCTCGGAAAACTACAAAAAAATTGCCGGCTTTTCGCTCGAGGCCGTCAAAACTTGAATCATCCTGACAGCCTCCGCGCGCTGGCCGTTGAACCGGCGCCCTCAGCGCTGGACAGAGCCCCGGCGCACGGGCTGCCCCGGTCAGGTCAATTGAGGTAGCGCGGTTTGTCGGCGGGGGTGTTGGCTTCGGCGTCTGCACCCTCCTGAGCTGGCGGCGAGCCGGCCTGGCCGCTCGCGTCGAGGGCGGCCAGGGCTGGGGGCGTTTCCATCCAGCGCGAAGTTTTCAGGCCCTGGGCCAGCAGGCGCAACAGGCCCTGGGTCAGCGGCGGGTCCATCACCATTTGCAGATCGCGCGTGCGGCCGGCCAGCTTTTCGAGCATCTCGATTTGCAGCTTGCCATCGGCCAGCGAGGTGATCTTCATCTCGGTCACCAGCAGCGGCTCGGGCCCCAGGGGCAGCGCTGCCGACCCTTCCTTGAAGGGAGTTTGAAAGTCACCTTTGTAGGCAGCGGCTTCTTTTTCGAAGTTCTCGACCAACTGGTGGCGCTGATGGCTTAGCGGCGTTGCCGGGTCAGGTGGCTGAATCTGGGCTTTGAGTTGCTCTGCCGCTTTCTTGCCCAGCAGAGGCAGCAAGCCCAGCGTCAGCCGCCGGGTCAGCCAGGCCCTGAACTCTTCCCCGCTCGAGCTGTTGATGCGCAGCAAGAACCTGTCCTGCTCGTTCACGTAACTGACGTTGACCTGATGGATGTTCATGCACGGATTTTAGGCCTGTGGATGACCTGTTGCAGCGTCACCTGAATGATGTCAAATTGCAAAAACAGTTGAAAACTGAGTGCCCGGCCTCAGCTAACCCAAGTAGCCTTTCACAAGAAACTGTCCCAAGGGAGTATTCATGCGCCAAGACAAGCTGACCACCAAATTCCAGGAAGCCCTCAGCGACGCCCAGTCATTGGCGTTGGGGCGCGACCATGCTTACATCGAACCGGCTCACCTGCTGTCGGCGATGCTGCAACAGCAAGACGGTCCGCGAGCGCTGCTGCAGCGCGCCGGTGTCAATTTGCCCGGTCTGCAGGCGGCCGTCGAAGTCGCCCTGAAAAAGCTGGCGCAGGTGCAGGGGCAAGAGCAGATTCAGCTCAGCTCTGACTTGGGTAAATTGCTCCAGGCCACTGAAAAAGAAGCGCTCAAGCGCGGCGACCAATACGTCGCCGGCGAACTCTTCTTGCTGGCCGTGGCCGACAACAAAGGCGAGATGGGGCGCATTGCCAGCGAAAACGGCATGACGCGCAAATCGCTCGAGACCGCTATTGATGCGGTGCGTGGCGGTCAGGCTGTCAACAGCCCGGAGGCCGAAGGCCAGCGTGAAGCGCTCAAGAAATACTGCATGGACCTGACCGAGCGCGCCCGCATGGGCAAGCTCGACCCGGTGATCGGCCGCGACGATGAAATACGCCGTGCCATTCAGGTGCTTCAGCGGCGCACCAAGAACAACCCGGTGCTCATTGGCGAGCCGGGCGTGGGCAAGACCGCTATTGTCGAGGGCCTGGCGCAACGCATTGTGGCGGGCGAGGTGCCCGACTCGCTCAAGGGCAAGCGCGTGTTGTCGCTGGACATGGCGGCCTTGCTGGCGGGCGCCAAGTTTCGCGGCGAGTTTGAAGAACGGCTCAAAACCGTACTCAATGAACTGGCCAAGGACGAAGGGCAGACGATTGTTTTTATTGACGAGTTGCACACCATGGTTGGTGCCGGCAAGGCCGAGGGCGCGATGGACGCTGGCAACATGCTCAAGCCTGCGCTGGCTCGGGGCGAGTTGCATTGCGTGGGCGCCACCACGCTGGACGAGTACCGCAAGTACATTGAAAAAGACGCGGCCTTGGAACGCCGGTTCCAAAAAATCCTGGTCGGCGAGCCGACTGTAGAGGCCACCATCGCCATCTTGCGCGGCCTGCAGGAAAAGTA
>CAIMVC010000154.1 GCA_903844825.1 uncultured Burkholderiales bacterium
GTCGCACGCTACACAGGGCGCCAGTACCCTATTGTCTTGCCCCGGGTTAAGGTACCCAGCCCGGAGCCAGCCGATGAAATTATCTTTACAGCCGGGAGCGTTTAACTTGCGTTATTCACCCCTTGCCCAGCCCATCGGCCTGCTGTTGTAAAGCTCACTGGCAATTAAGCAGCGAGTGCGAAACGTTCGTCGTTTGCAGTTAGTTTGTTTTAGTCAGTTTTACGAGCACACTAAGCTCGACATGCACCACACCGCGTCCGAACCCACGTCGAAACCAATGCAGCCCCAAGCCAGATATCTTAGGGCATTGGGAGGTATTTCAAGAGATCTTTTGCAGCGGTGATGGTGACGTGGGCGTTCCAGCTGCGCGTGTCGTTGGTGGCTCCTAGGTAGCCGTAGGCGGCGGCCACCGTCGGCATGCCGGCTGCCAAGCCTGCGACGATGTCGCGCTCGTCGTCGCCGACATAGAGGCAGCGCCCTGCGCTCAGGCCGAGCTGGCGGGCTGCTTCCAGCAGGGGCGCAGGATGGGGCTTGGCGTGGGCGGTGCTGTCACCGCTGACGATGGTGCGGGCTGTCGCAAACAGTGGCATGCGGGCGGTCAAAGGGAGCGTGAAACGCTGCGACTTGTTGGTGACCACACCCCAATGCAGGCCGGCGATGTCGAGCGCACTGATGAGTTCTTGCACGCCGTCAAACGCGTAGGTTCGCTCGGTCATGCAGGCTTCGTAGTTACAAAAAAACTCCTCCTTGAGTGCATCGAAACTGGTGTCCTGCGGCGTCAGCCCAAAGGCCACGCCGATCATGCCGCGAGCACCGGCTCCAGCCATCGGACGATAAGCCGAAAACGGCAACGACGGCAGGCCTCGGTCGGTGCGCATTTTGTCCGCCGCCGCACCCAGGTCAGGGGCGCTGTCGATCAGCGTGCCATCCAGATCGAATAGCACGGCTGCGATGTCTGAGAAAACTTGGGGTGCACTCATGCCTTGCGCATGGCGAGCATGTAGTTGACGCTGGTGTCAGCACTGAGCCAGTAGCGCCTGGTGATGGGGTTGTACTCGAGGCCACGGGTTTGCTCAAGGGCCAGCCCAGCGGCGCGACTGTAAGCGGCCAGTTCGCTGGGCCTGATGAATTTGGCGTATTCGTGTGTACCTTTGGGGAGGAGGTTGAGCACGTATTCGGCACCAACGATGGCAAACAAAAAGGCTTTGGCGTTGCGGTTGATGGTCGAGAAAAAGACGTGGCCACCGGGTTTGACCAAAGTGGAACAAGCCCTGACCACCGATGCAGGATCAGGAACGTGTTCAAGCATTTCCATGCAGGTCACCACATCGAAGCTGGCGGGCCGCTCGACGGCAAGGGCCTCGGCACTGACTTCGCGGTATTGCACATTGGGCGTCTGGGCCTCTAGTGCGTGCAACTGGGCGACTTTCAGGGCTTTGGATGCGAGGTCAATGCCCAGAACATTAGCACCGCCGCGCGCCATGGCGTCGGCCAAAATGCCACCGCCGCAACCGACGTCAAGCACCTCGCGGCCCCTGATGGTGACCTGCTCCTCGATCCATGCCAGCCGCAGGGGGTTGATTTGGTGTAGCGGCCTGAATTCGCTTTCGGTGTCCCACCAGCGGTGGGCCAGGTCAGAAAATTTCGCAAGTTCGGCGGGGTCGGCGTTTTCAGTCTTGTGCATGGTTTGATTATCGTAGAGGCGTAAAAAAACCGCGCCGAGGCGCGGTTTTCAACCTATCTCGAGACGGTTACTTATTGGCGCGGGTGCCGACGACTTCGATTTCGACGCGACGGTTCTTGGCGCGGCCTTCAGCGGTCTTGTTGTCAGCCACTGGCTGCTTCTCGCCTTTGCCTTCGGTGTACACACGGTTTTTCTCGATGCCTTTGGTCACCAGGTAAGCCTTGACAGATTCAGCGCGGCGAACCGACAGCTTCTGGTTGTAGGCGTCGGAGCCAACGGCGTCGGTGTGGCCGACAGCAATGATGACTTCGAGGTTGATGCCTTTGATCTTGCCAACCAAGTCGTCAAGTTTGGCGCGGCCTTCAGGCTTGAGGGCTGACTTGTTGAAATCAAAGAAGGCATCGGCTGCGTAGGTGACCTTGGTGGCGGCAACGGCAGGAGCCGCAGCTGGCGCTGGCACAACAACAGGTGCTGGTGCTGGTGCTGGTGCTGGTGCGGGCGCAGGAGCTGGTGCGGGCGCAGGAGCTGGTGCGGGCGCAGGAGCTGGTGCTGGAGCCGGGACGATGGCGCCATCGCAGCCTTGTGCAGCGGTTGCGGGGGTCCAGCTGCCGGAGCGCCAGCAGAAGTCAGTCGACGCGGACTTCCAGACCTGCTCGCCGACACCGTTTCTCCAGTTGTTGACGGTTTGCGCGCCCGCGGCTGAAACAAGCGCTGCGGAAGCAAACAACATTGCCACTTTGTTGAGATTCTTCATGGAGTTCCTCTAGAGAAAAGCTGCAGCTTGGCTGCGTTCGTATAGTTAGTACGGCTCAAGTGACCATCACTCAAGACGTTGGCTTCATTGTGCCACACCTGATTGGGCCCGCAAGAAAGGCTTGCTCGGCCTTATTCTCCCTCTGAAGATTCTTTGTTTTATGTTGCGGAGTAACCACAACAGCCAGCTGTTGATTCAGGCCTTAAAATCAAGGGTTACGCAAGTAGTGCGAGGCGACCAAGCGCAGGCTTGATGCGACTGCACCTTCAATTTCAGGCCCCCACATGACCCAGTTTGCCAAAGAAACCCTTCCGATCAGCCTGGAAGAGGAAATGCGGCGCAGCTACCTCGATTACGCCATGAGCGTGATCGTGGGCCGCGCCCTGCCGGACGCCCGAGACGGCCTCAAACCGGTGCACAGGCGCGTGTTGTTTGCGATGCACGAGCTCAACAACGACTGGAACAGGCCTTATAAGAAGTCTGCCCGTATCGTGGGTGATGTGATTGGTAAATACCACCCGCATGGCGATCAGTCGGTCTATGACGCCATTGTGCGGATGGCACAGGATTTTTCTCTGCGGCATTTGCTGGTCGACGGTCAGGGTAATTTTGGCTCGGTCGATGGCGACAATGCAGCGGCCATGCGGTACACCGAGATTCGACTGTCAAAAATCGCCCAGGAAATGCTGTCTGATATTGACAAAGAGACCGTCGATTTCGGGCCTAACTACGACGGCAGCGAAAAAGAACCCCTGGTTTTACCCTCCCGGATTCCCAATTTGCTGATCAATGGATCGGGGGGGATTGCCGTGGGCATGGCCACGAATATCCCACCGCACAATATCAACGAGGTGGTCGACGGCTGCCTGCATTTGCTCAAAAATCCGGATGCCTCCATTGATGAGCTAATGGAAATCATTCCCGGGCCAGACTTTCCGACAGCCGGCATTATTTACGGCATCAATGGCGTCAAGGATGGCTACCGTACCGGCCGAGGCCGCGTGGTGATGCGGGCGCGCTGCCACTTTGAGGACATCGACAAGGGCCAGCGCCAGTCCATCATCGTCGACGAGCTGCCCTACCAGGTCAACAAAAAGACCCTGCAGGAGCGTATGGCCGAACTGGTCCATGAAAAGAAGATCGAAGGTATCAGCCACATTCAGGACGAGAGCGATAAATCGGGCATGCGCCTGGTCATCGAGCTCAAGCGCGGCGAAGTGCCCGAGGTGGTGCTGAACAATTTGTACAAACAGACGCAGCTGCAAGACAACTTCGGTATCAACATGGTGGCGCTGGTCAACGGCCAGCCTAAGTTGTGCA
>CAIMVC010000155.1 GCA_903844825.1 uncultured Burkholderiales bacterium
CGACCTCCCCGGCAGCGACCAGATGCTGCCAGCCCTGACCACGGTGCGCACACCGCGCGCGCAGATCGGCGAGGCCGGTGCCACCATGCTGCTGGGCCTGATGCGCGGCCAGACGCCGGATAAGCCCTGCATTGACCTAGGCTTTGAGGTCATCACCCGGCGCAGCAGTTGAGCCGGGAAGGGAGCAGCCAGATCGTGCTGGCAGCCCGATGCTGGCAGTGCGACTGCCTCAGTTCAGGCCCGCCTTGACCACGTTGATCAAGGGCTGACCCTGGGACAACCGTGACAGGTTCTCCGCCATGGTTTGCTGACGCCGGCGCACCGTGCCGGCGGTCCAGCCCGACATGTGCGGGGTCATCAGCACATTGTCCAGCGCGGCAAAATCCAGCCTGGACGGCTGACAGGTCGGCTGACTGGGTGTCGGGTACTGGTACCAGGTGTCGATGACCGCACCGCCAATGCGGCGATTCGACAGCACATCAAAGAGCGCCTGCTCATCAATCACCGGCCCACGCCCGACGTTGAGCAGCAGCGCCTGCGGCCGCATGGCGCCCAGCGCTGCCGCATCGACCAGCCCACGGGTTTGCTCGGTCAGCGGCAAGGTGACCACCACCGCGTCAACCGACCCCATAAAAGTCTGCAACTGGTCCAGCCCATAAGCCTGGTCAACCTGCTGACTGTGCACCGAACTGCGGTTGGCCACATGCACCCGCATGCCGAAGGCCTTGGCGCGCTGGGCCAGGGCCTTGGCGATATGCCCAAAGCCCAGCAGGCCAAGGGTTTGCGCGCCCAGTTCGGTGCGAAGGGCGTTGGGCCGGCCGGCCCAGTAAGTCCACTCTTGTCGCCGCAAATCAGCATCGGCCTGCTGCAATGGAACGTGCCGCGTCAACAACGCCGCCATCACGTATTCAGCAATCGCATCCTCATGGCCAAAGCAATTGCACAGCGTGCTGGCCGCGGGCAAGAGGGACAGGTCAATGGCATCGGTTCCCGCCGCGGGAGCGTGGAACAGGCGCAACTGGCGCGGCGCCGGCATGTCGGCACCGAGCCGGATACCCACGATCACGTCGGCGCTTTCAAAGTGGGCTTGCTCACCCGCCAAGCCGAGCCCATCGCTCACATCCAAAATGCTGTGGGACGGGTCAATCAGCGACTCAAAACCGTGGCGAAAGTTGGCCGCGTTCTGGCCGTGAAAGACAATTTTCAGGGGCTGTTTAATCATGATGAGGCTGACAGTTAAAGCGAAAACAGCTCACACTTTAACCGCGCAGCAAGGGCCAGACAGCCAGGCGCGCCCGAATGACGCCGACCCTCAATGACTGGAGTACATCTCGCCCAGGGCCATGGCCTGCCAGGCATCGGATCGGCTGGCACTGCCATGCAAGGTCACAAAGGGTTCGCCCCGAGCGTCCATGCCGGCAGCCAGCCAGGTCAGGGGGCGAGGTCCCATGGCGCCCAGAATATCGGGACTCAAGCGCTCCTGCAGGGACCAGGCGCTGATCAGGGGCCCCATAGCCGGCAGCAGGTCGAGCAGACTCAGACCACTGTCGCTAAGCCGAACGCAACAAGAAGCGCGCTGACTGTCTTGCTCGGTCACCACCCAGACCTCTGGACCGAGTCCGTCCGGATGCCGCGCCATGGCGCGAACAATGGCGTATTCGGCCACCGCGTAGGCTGCGTGAACGCCCTCAGGAACGCCGACGCGCAAACGCAGCATGGCCAGCACCTGCTCGGTCGAGCGGTCCAGCGCAAAGTAGTCACTGACCCGCGCCGGCGGGGCGCTTTGCGACAGCAAGCTCTGGCCCGCGCGCCACTGCCAGCGGAAAGCGCGCATCAAGAGACCGGACACCGGGGCGGTTCGGGACGGATCGAACTCGAGGTAAGCCTTGATCGCGACCTCGTCCTCGCCCATCTCGGCCGCCAGCAAAATCGTGCGGGACGCCAGGCTGTAAGTATCAAAGTCGCGGGCCGCTGCCACCGGCATGTGCAAGGCAGAAGGCAAACCCAGCACTTGCCGGTCTTCCACACCCTGGGGCGAAAAACCCAGCAAGAGCCGGTTAGGCCGTAAGCAAGAAGGACCCAGACGGATCGATGCCTGCCAATCCAACAGGGGCAGCCCCTGCGTCTGGCGCTCAATCAGCCGCAGCGCGCTCGAAAAATCTCGCGCCAAGGGATGCGCCATGGCCCAGGGCCAGATCGGGGGATGGGTCATGGCCAGCCTGCGGTCACGTCAAGCACCTCGACATGGATACCCAAAGACATCCAGGTCACAACCAATGGCTGACAGGCCCACCGCTTCAACATGTTCAAGCATCCTTAACAGACGAAAAAAATTGGCAGTCAGTCACCCTTGCGTCGCACTGATAGAGCGCAATAATTGACAAATGCCACAATAGTTAACATCTTATGACAATTGAAGCGAAACCGAACAAATAAACGTAAATTTTATTTTTTGTTTAAAAAGTTTTTCCGAATAGTTCTTTAATATTCATATTTTTTTAACAAAGACGCACAAACTAGGCAGCCCGTCCAGGGTGACGTCGGCGCCCCCAAGCCGTTAGGAAAAGGCGTCGCAGGCGTGGTCAGCCAGGCAGTAGGCACCTGCGCCGCAAGCGCTGTCTCCACTTTGGCCGCTCTAGCCGCTCCAGCCGCCGTCAGCGTGCGCCCATGAACCCGCAAGGTCGTCGCTCTGGGGGGACAAGGGCCGCAATAAGAATTTCCCAGGCAGAGCACGTGCACAATGGCGCAGTCCCCTTCCCTGCCTGACGACAATTCAGGCTGCCAACGACCCCGCCATGCCCTCACACACCACTTCACACAGCAGCGCCGGCATCAACCTGCAGGGCGCCTCCAATTTCCGCGATATCGGCGGCTACCGCAGCCAGGACGGTCGCCGTGTCCGCTACGGTCAGGTGTTCCGCTCAGACCACCTGGCGGGCCTGACGGATGAAGATCTCAAGGAACTCCAGCGCTTGGGCGTGCGCCACAGCCTTGACTTTCGGGGTCAGGCCGAGTGCCAGGCAACGCCCTATGCCATCCCCGGCGTGCAGAGGCTGGCGCTGAGCATCGAGCCCACGGTGATCACCCGCATGCAGGCCCTGATCGGTCAGGGCCTGGTGCCCACCACCGAAGAAACCGTGGAACTCATGCGCGAGACCTACCGCGATTTCGTCAACAAGAACGCCGCCACCTTTGGCCGCTTTTTGAAGCACTTGTTGCAGGAGCCGACGCCGCAGGTGTTTCACTGCACGGCGGGCAAAGACCGCACGGGCTTTGCGGCGGCGCTGCTGTTGTCAGGCCTGGGGGTGGACCGCGCCACGATTGACTATGACTACCTGCTCACCAACCAGCGCTACCGGCGCGATCCGCGCCTGGAAGGGGTGGGTCATCCGCATGTGATGCAGGTGCTTTGGCAAGTCCAGCCTGAATTTCTGGACGCCGCTTTTGACGCCGTCGATTCACAACACGGCGGCGTGAGCAATTACTTGCAGGGCGCGATTGGCCTGAGTTCGCAAGAGCTCACAGCGCTTCAAGAATTGCTGCTGGAGCGTTAAGGCGCGGACCCGAACGCCTAATGCGCTCGCGAGCGCTCAAGGCTCGTCAGGCCGTATCGCTTTGAAGCACGCCGGTGCGTGCAGCGTCCTGACTCCAGCCCGTCAACACCAACCGGGCACTGTCCCTGGGCGATTGGGGCGAAGGGGACGATGGGGGCTTTTCAAACGACGACGGCAGGCCCAGCATGGCCTGCAGGCAAGCGCGCACCCGCAGCAGGCGCGGATCATCGGGCAGAGCATCATCCGTCGTGTCATTGATGCAAAAAAAGTCCAGACAACCCAACTCGCAAGCCAGCCGCTGCAAGACCTCGCCCTGCTGCGCTTCGCCAGTGGACACGTAGGCATGCACATAGTTGCGCGCCCTGGCAACGCCGTGCGCGAGCGCCCAGCGCAAGACAAAGTCCGAGACGATGGTGGGCTTGTCCCAGCTGCGAAAAACAGTGGACCGCACGCTGGCAAACAGGTCGGGGGCGATGACTTCCAGCTCAAACAACACCGACTTGAGCATGGGCCGCGGGGAGTGCGCAAAGGTGCGCGAGGTGTGCGCGTAGGCCGGATCCATGGAGCGCGAACGCTGCCATGCGGGCGCCCGCGGCCTGGCGGCACAGCCCTCAAGCCATTGCCGCGACAGGCGACTGGCGTTTTCCAGCGAGGTGTCATTGACTTGCAAGGCAAGCCCGGCGACTTCGGGCTCGTCAGACCAAGCCACGTAAAAGCCGCCCGGGAAGAACCAGTCGTCCACGTTCACGGGAGCGCCAAAGAACACGTCGTCATTGAAATAAAAGTAACGCTCCGCCAAACCCGGGATGCGGTGAATATAGGACTCAATATTGCCCGAATCAAAGGTCGGAAGGCAGGCCTGCGGTATCAGGTCGCGATGGTCGATCAGGCTGAGCCGGCTTGAGGGCTGCAACCAGGCAGGCACCTGGCCATCGGTGACGATGTAAACATGGCCGTGCCCAGGGAAAAACCGGTCCAGCGCACGCAAGCTGTAGCGCAATTCGTCGTTGTCGCGAAAACGCCCTTCCACGTTGCCAAAGCGCGCCAGCGCCTGGCTCGAAAAAGCACTCAGTTGGTCGCTGGCGCTTTGGCGCTTGGAACGCCAGTTGGTGTCATTGCCGTCGACCCAAAGGTAAACAATGTCAATTGGATCGTGATCTGCCATGGCGGCATTTTAGGGAGTTTCCCCGGGTTTTGATGTCGCGCTCAGCCATCAGCCATGCTGAAGCACGGACTGCCCATACAACTCGCTGGCCTCAGCGGTCATGGCGCCTGGCTTGCCGTCGCCAATGGCTCGGCCGTCGATGGTGGTGACCGGGGTCACGCCGCCCAGGGTGCCGGTGACAAAGGCCTCGTCGGCCGAATAAACCTGAGCCAGCGTGAAGTCGCACTCGCGCGTGACGCGGCCCTGCTCGCGCCAGACATCCAAGACCCGCTGCTGCGTGATGCCCCTGAAGTTGTAAAGACCGCTGGAGGTCCACAGCTCACCGCGGCGCACGATGAAAAAGTTCGTCGAGTTGCAGCTCGCCACAAAGCCACGCGGGTCCAGCATCAAGGCTTCGTCGGCACCCGCGTTGATGGCCTGGATCAGCGCCTGTATGAGGTTGAGCCGGCTGTGCGAGTTCAGGCGCAAGTCAAATACGTCCGGGTTGCTGGTGCGAAAGGTCGACGTGAACAGCGTCAGCCCGCGCGCGCGCGCTTCAGGCCTCGGCGTCTTGAACTCGGCCACGATCACCACCGTGGCGCCACCGATCACAAAGCGGGGGTCCTGGTTGGGGGTTTTCTTCATGCCGCGGGTGACCATCAGGCGCAAATGGGCGCCGTCGCGCATCTGGTTGCGCTCCAGCGTGGCGTACAGCGCCTGGCGCAGTTCGTCGCGGCTCATGCCAATGTTCAGGGCAATCGATGCAGCGCCTTCAAACAGCCGGTCCAGATGGGCCTCCAGGCTGATGAGCCGGCCCTGAACCAGACGCAGGCCCTCCCAGACGCCATCACCGAGGGCAAAGCCGCTGTCGAAGACTGAAACGCGAGCTTCGTTGCGGGCAAAAAATTCACCATTGACATAGACCTGAACGGCCTCGTTGCGCGCGTCCGTGACGTAGCCTTGCGCGCTCTGGGATGGGCTGGAGTTCATGACGACAATATCCTGAAAAATTAAAAGCTGAATTCGTTGTGCCGCGCCAGAAAGCTCTGCGTGCGGGCCTGGCGCGGGTGCTTGAGTACCTCGTCGGGAGTGCCGGATTCATGGATCACGCCCTCGGCGATAAAAAGCACCCGGCTGGCAAAGTGGTAGGCAAAACCCACTTCGTGCGTCACCAGCAGCAAGGTGCGCCCCTCCTGGGCCAGTGCGCGAATCACGCCAAGCACCTCGCCAACGAGCTCCGGGTCCAGCGCCGAGGTGGGTTCATCAAACAGCAATACCTCCGGCTCCATGGCCAGCGCCCGGGCAATTGCCACACGCTGCTTTTGCCCACCCGACAAGCGGGCCGGGTAGCTGTCGGCCTTATCGGCCAGACCCACGCGATCGAGTTGCACCATGGCCAGTTGCCGGGCCGCCTCGTGCGCCATACCGCGCACGGTGCGAAGTCCCTCCATCACGTTGGCCAGCGCCGTCATGTGGGGAAACAAATTGAACTGCTGAAAAACCATGCCTACGCGCTGGCGCACGCGCGTGAGCTCGGACTCGGTGTAAATGCGTTCATCCGCGCCACCTCCGGGCTGCTCGCGGCCAATCGCCTGCCCTGCCAGCTCAATGCGCCCGGCGCTGGGCTTTTCCATGAAATTCAGGCAACGCAGCAAGGTGCTTTTGCCCGAGCCCGAGGCACCCAAAATAGCAATCCGCTCGCCCGGCGCTACATCCAGGTCAATGCCCTTGAGCACCTCGAGCTGGCCGAATTTCTTGTGCAAACCCTGCACCCGAAGCAGGGGTGCGTATGCAGTGGGTGTGGTGTTCATGTCAGTCCGATTGGCGCAACTTGCGCTCGAGCAAATAGGTCAGCTGCACCAGTGGGTAGAGCACGGCAAAAAATACCAGTGCAATGACGGTGTAGGCCTCAATGGGGTTGTAGTTGAGCGACGCAATCAGCTTGCCCTGCTGCAGCAGTTCAACATAGGCCACGGCCGAAGCCAGCGTGGACATTTTGAAAATCTCGATGCCCCGGTTGGTCAGCGCCGGCAACATGCGCCTGAGCGCCTGCGGCAAGATGATCCGCCGCATGGCCTGCGCGCTGCTCATGCCCAGGGCGTAAGCGCTTTCCCATTGGCCAGGCTCAATGGACTGAATGCCACCACGGTAAATCTCACTCGAAAAAGCCGCCGAATTCAAGGAGATACCCAGCGCAGCGGCCATCAGCGGGCTGATCTCAAAGGGCAGCAACATCGGCATGGCGAAATAAAACCACAGGATCTGAACCAGCACCGGCGTGTTGCGAAAGAACTCGACGAAAACGCTGGCCGGGAAGTAAAAAATCTTGCGCCTGGAGTACCTCGCCAGGCCCACAAGCAGCCCAAGACTCAGACCCAGCACCAGGCAGATCAAAAAAATCCGGAAGGTGCCCACAGCGCCGGCGATCAGCGCATCCGAGTTTTCCAGCACCGAGGCAAAGTTCCACTTGTAAGTCATGGCTCAGTGGACGGTGGTGTCGCCGCTGGTGGCAAGTCGGCGCTCAAGCCGGTGGGCGAGCAAACTGACGGCAAAGATGAAGGTAAAGTAAATCAGCGCCGTGACCGTGAACACCTCCAGTGGCCTGAAGGTCTTCTGGGCCAGCTCGTTGGCCTGAAACAGCAAGTCGGCATAGGAGACCGTCGCCACCAAGGTGGTGGTTTTCATGAGCTCAATGGCCCGCTCCATGAAGGCCGGGATCATGCGCCTGACGGCCTGCGGAAGAATGATGCGGCGCATGGACTGCGCACCCGTCATGCCCAGGGCACGCCCGGCCTCCCACTGGCCCCGCTCAATGGAGACAATGCCGGCGCGAAAGACCTCGGCGAAAAATGCCGCGGACTGGATCGAAAACGTCAGCGCAGCCGCTACAAAGGGCGTCATTTCCACGTCGATCAAAATCGGCAGGGCAAAGAAAAACCAGAACAATTGCACCAAGGGCGGCGTGGTGCGAAAGAACTCCACCACCAGGCCTGCCGGCCAGCGCATATAACGCCGCGGCGACAGGCGCAGCAAGGCCAGCGCCAGCCCGAGGGGCACGCCAAAGGCCAGTGCTGCGCCGGTGACCTTGAGCGTGTTGACGAAGCCCTGGACCAAAATGGCCGAGTTGCTCAGCACCGGGGTGAAGTCCCAAACGTACATCAGCGACTCAACCGGGTTTGGACAGGCGCCAGTTCAGGCAGCAGCCCCATTGCCTGTCTCAGAGCATTTCCTTCATGACCGGTGGTGAAGCCTTGGGGTCCAGCCCGAAGCCCACCAGGAACTCCTCGTACCATTTCTGCGTCTGGCCGCTCTTGTAGTGGGTCTCCAGCGCCTTGTCGACGAAGGCCAGAAAGGCCTTGTCCTCCTTGCGCACGGCGGCGCTGGAGGGTTGCGACTGCGCGGGGGTGGGCACCACAATCTTGCCCACGCCCAGCTTTTGGCGAGCGGCCAGCAAAGGCGGATGAAATAAGCAGACGGCGTCGGCGCGACCGGCCTGAAAGGCCGCAATCGCCTCCGGGTTGCCGGGAAAACGCTGGATCGTCGCCTTGGACACGTTTTCAGACAAAAACTTATCCATGCTGCTGGCCTGCGGCACCGCAATGCGCACGCCCGGCTGGTTCAGGTCTGACCATTTGGACACGGCAAGGTCGTTGCGCGCCAGCACCGCCAGCGAGTAGTACAGCAGCGGCGCCTGCGGGAAATCAACGGCCTGGGCGCGTTCGGGGGTGGCGTCCATCATGTACATGATGTCGATCTTGTTGCCCTGCAAGGCGGCAATCGCCGTGCCCCAGGTCACTTCCACCGGCTCGAACTTGACATTCAGGGCCGCGGCCATCGCCTTGCCCAGCGACACGCCCACGCCGGACGACCATTCGCCGTTCTTGGGGTCTTTGGAATACCACGGCGGCGCCTGCGTCACGCCCACCCGCAGGCTGCCGCGCTGCCGGACGATGTCCAGTGTGCCGGCGGTCTGCGCGCTGAGGTGAGGTGACATCATCAGCGTCAGCGCGCCGGAGGCAAGGCCGGCAAGTGTGGTGCGGCGGTCAAGGGTCATGACAGTTCTCCTGGAAGTGAGGTGGGTGGGTTGCGTGAATTGGGTGGGTCGGGTGGAAGGGGGGCAGCCCCGGCAACAGCCGTGGGCGGGATCTGCAGAAATTTTTCAGTCAGTTCGGCGCCGCGCCCCATATGGCTGGCAATTTCGCTCAACATGGCTGGCAGATCGTCACCCAGCGCGGCTTGAATGTAGCTGTCATGGCTGTCGCGGCGCGGTCCGCGTGTGCCGTGAGCGCGGTGGTGCGCGGCCCAGTACAACTGCAGCCGTCCGCGCAGGCTGCTCCAGGTGCGCTGCAACAGACGGTGGCCGCTGGCCTCGTACACCAGGCCGTGCAAGTCAAGTTCGGCCAGAATGCTGCCGCTGTCATCGCCCGCGTCAATCAGGGCTGTGAGCGCATCCTGCCGGCGGGCCATTTCACGGCGAAAGCCCGAATCGCGCTTGTCCCAGGCCTGCTCAAAGGCGAAGCGCTCGAGCGTAATGCGCATGGAATAAATCTCTCGCACGTCCTCGACCGACAACTGCGTCACACGCGTGCCGGTGTAGGGCACGGTCACCAGCAAGCCTTCATCAATGAGCTGGCGCATGGCCTCCCGTAGCGGCCCGCGGCTGACGTCGAACTGCGCCGCCAGCGCGGTTTCCACCACGGCCGCGCCCGGGGCGAGTTCGCCCTCCAAAATGGCGGCGCGCAGGCGCTCGGCAATGTGTTGCCTGAACGTGCTTTTGGGCAGCCGGTGCACATGCAGCGCCGCGCCACCCGGGACGGACGAACTCTGCGCAGGGCTGGCCAGAGGGGTTGCAGACAAGATATCCCTTTAAATCGTCGATTGTCAACAATATACACCTGAACTGTCGTCTTGCTGGCCGCAGCTTGGATGTCTGTGGCTGATTTTTTCAGTGTCGCAAAATTTTCGACAAAAACTGCTGCGCCCGCTCGGACCGCGTGGTCTCGAAAAACTCATTTTTGGTGCAGTCTTCGATGATGTGCCCGCCGTCCATGAAAATAATGCGATCGGCCACCTGACGCGCAAAGCCCATCTCGTGGGTCACGCAGACCATGGTCATGCCATCTTTGGCCAAGGCGACCATCACGTCGAGCACCTCCTGAATCATTTCAGGGTCCAGCGCCGAGGTTGGCTCGTCAAACAGCATGGCGATCGGGTCCATCGCCAGGGCGCGGGCAATCGCCACCCGCTGCTGCTGACCGCCAGAGAGTTGGCCCGGAAACTTGTGAATATGCGCTGCCAGACCAATGCGGTGCAGCAGTTTTTCAGCCTTGGCGACCGCCTCGCCCTGCGAGCGCTTCAACACCTTTTTTTGCGCCAGCGTAAGGTTTTGAAGAATGCTCAGATGCGGGAACAGCTCAAAGTTCTGAAACACCATGCCGACCTGCGCTCGCAGCATCGACATATCGGTGCCGGGCGCATCCAGGCGCTTACCGTCAATGGCAATGTGCCCCCGATCAATAGGTTCGAGCCCGTTGATGCACTTGATCAGGGTCGACTTGCCCGAACCCGAGGGACCGCAGATCACCACCACCTGGCCCCGCTCGATCCGGGCGCTGCAATTCTTCAGGGCCTCAAAGGCACCGTAGTTCTTGCTGACGTTGCTGATTTCAATCATGTGTCGCTACCTGAAAAAAAATACGCGAAAAACCCGCACTGCGAGCGACCCGTCAGACCCCGAACCGGTCCAGCGTGAAGGCCGACGAGTCCATTGAGGTCTGGCGTCCCAGGATCAGCTCGACCGTCAGGCGCGCCACCACCGGCGACAGCGTGTAGCCATTGGAAGTGACGGCATTGAAAAAATGCGGCACGGCGGCGGTACTGCCAAGAATAGGCGCACCGTCAATGTTGATGTTCATGGCGGCCCAGGTGCGCAGCACGCGCAGGCCCTGAACCGCCGGCAGGACGCGTTGGGCCACCCACAAATTGCCCTCGACACTGTGGCGTAGTGCCGTGTTGAAGCGCCGCTGCGGGTTGTAGCCCGCCGTCCAGCCGCCGCCAATGATCAGGCCGCCAGTCGAGGCCTGCTTGAGGCTCAGGTGGCGGTCGGCATGCGCCACGAGTTGCTTGACCAGCGGCGGTGCCGGCTCGGTGACGATCATTTGCAGCGGCGCGCTGTGCACCGGTACCGTGAGCCCGACCATGGCCGCCACCTCGCTGGCCCAGGGACCAGCCGCGTTGACGATGGTACCGGCCTCGATCGGGCCGCGCGAGGTTTGCACCAGCCAGCGCGAGCCTGAGCGCGCCATCGACTCCACACTGGTGCACTGGACGACACGGGCACCCAGTTGCCTGGCCGCCTTGAGTACGCCGTAAGTCGCCTTGAGCGGGTTGATTTTTCCTTCTTGCGGCGCGTACTCGGCGCCCAACAGTTGCTCGGACAGGGCCGGCGCAAGCGCGCGCAACTCACTCGGGCCGATGATCTCGTTGTCAATGCCAAAGCTGCGTTCAAGCGCCGCCTTGTCGCGCAAGAAGGCCAGCCCCTGCGCGCTGTCGGCCACCATCAACCCGCCGGTGACGGTCACTTCAAAGTCGGCATCGCACTGGGTCTGCAGTTCTCGCCACAAAGCCACCGAAGCCGGGCCCAGCGGCAAGGTTTGCGCCGCTGGCCGGCCACCGGCCTCGGCCTTGCTGCCGAAATCAAAGGACAGCAATTGCACATGCAGGCTACCGGCATTGGCACCGGAGGCCTGAAAGTTGGCCTCGTCCCGCTCGACGAGCAGCACATCGCGACCTTCCCGGGCCAGGTAGTAAGCCAGGCAGGCGCCCATCACCCCGCCGCCGATCACCAAAACGTCGGTTTGCTGCTTGCCCAGTGGCTCGCTACGGGTCGGGCGCGCCAGGTTGGGCGTGATCGAACGGCGATGCCCGCCCCACTCCGGCTTTTCAAAGGCCAGGCAAGCCGCCGGCACCGGTTTGGCGGGCAATCGGGGGGCAAACATCTGCTCGGGCTGGCGCGGCTTGTGACTCACTTCTTCCAGCAGCCTGGCGCAGCTGCCAGCGCAGTAGCGCCCCTGGCAACGCCCCATGCCCAGGCGCGACATGCGCTTGATCGCGCCCAAGCTGTCAAAGCCCTCGTCAACCAGCGCACGCACCGTGCCCAGCGACACCTCTTCGCAGCGGCAGAGCAGGGTCGAATCGTCCAGCGCCGACAGCCGCACCGGCGAGCTCTTGAACAAGGACCACAGCGCCTGTTGAAAATCCAGCGCCCGCTGCAACTGCTTTTGCGCCGCAGCGGGCGCGGCCGCCTCGCTGACAACCAGACCCAGACGCTGCGCGGCGGCCAGACCGGCGAGCCGGCCGCGGGCCAGCGCGACGCGGGCGCCACCGATGTCAGCACCGTCGCCCACGGCGTAAACGCCGTCGATGCCCGTGCGCCCGTCGGCATCGGTCACGGTCGCCAGGTAGCCCAGATGTTTGTCGATGACGCGGTGCTCGCAGCCCAAAGCGCGCGCCAGCTCGGTGGAAGGCACGAAGCCATAGCCCACACACAAGGTGTCGGCCTGCAGCGTCTGGGCGCGCGCCGGGTCGGGCTCGCCCAGAGCATTCAGGGGCGCAATCACCACCGACTGCACCGAGCCTTCCCCCTGGGCCGCCAGCACCGGTGCGACCACAGCACCTGCACGCCGTGGCGCTTTAACTCGGCCAAGTAGCGCAGGCCTTCGAACATCAGATCGGGCCCATGCCAGACGGCACGCGCCAGTTCGCGCCATTGCGAAGCGGCAGGCATGGGCGCCTGCTCGAGCAAGGCTTGCACCTGAACGCCGGCACGCACCATCTCGCAGGCCAGTTGCAGATTAAGGGGGCCGTTGCCGGCAATCACCACCTTTTGGCCGGGGCTGACTTTGTAAGCGCGCACCAGGGTTTGCGCCGCGCCCGTGGTCATCAC
>CAIMVC010000156.1 GCA_903844825.1 uncultured Burkholderiales bacterium
CGTGCTGATGCTGCTGTTTTCACTCGTCACGGCGCTGATCCTTAACCGCAAGATAATCGGCCGCGGGTTCTGGCGCGGGGTGTTTTTCTACCCGGTGCTGTTGTCCCCGGTGGTGGTGGCGCTGATCTGGAAGTGGCTGCTGCAAAGCCAGGGCGTCTTTAACGCCGCGCTGGTGGCCAGCGGTTCGGCGCCGGTGGACTGGCTGACCGATGCGAGCTGGGCGTTTTTCTGGACCATCTTTGTGTCCATCTGGGCGCACATGGGCTTTTACACATTGATCCTGCTGGCCGGGCTGCAAGCCATTCCCAAGGACATGTACGAGGCCGCAGAGATGGACGCCGCCTCGCCCTGGCGCACCTTAAGGCGCATCACCCTGCCCTTGCTCATGCCTAATTTGATCGTGGTGCTGGTGCTGGCCATGATCCGTGCCGTGCAGATTTTTGACGAGGTGTTTGTGCTCACCGGCGGCGGACCCGGCTCGGCCACCACCTTCATCGTGCAGTTCATCTACCAGACCGGTTTTGCCGAGCAAATTCACCTGTACGGCCTGGCCGCAGCCGCCTCGCTGGTGCTGGCCGTCGGCTTGATGCTGCTGACCTTTGCGCAGCTGCGCCTGACGCGCGCCGAGCAAGCCGGCCAAAAGGCTAAGTAGCCAGGTCGCCAAGCAGCCGAGCAGCCAAAAAGCCAAACCGCGAGTAAGCCATGATCCGATTTTTGACCCGTACCCGGGGTTTTTCACGTTTTGACTGGCGCGACTGGCTGAGCTACGGCTATTTGCTGATCGGCCTGTTCACCATGTTTGCGCCCATCGTCTGGCTGGTGATGTCCTCGCTCAAGACCGAAAGCGCCATCAGCCAGTTCCCGCCGAGCTTTCTGCCCTACAGCCAAAAGACGGTGCAGGTCCAGGGCTACGACAAACCACTGCCGCTTTACGAAACGCGCAATGCGCAAGGCCAGTGGCAGCCTATGGCACAGGTCAGGCGTATTGGCATCATGGCCACCATGGTCGACCCGGCGCAGCCCGAGCGCGTGACCCAGGTCAACATCAATGAACGCCGCCCGATCAACGAGCTCAAATTTGCCTGGAGCAACTACACCGAGCTGTTTGGCAAGTTCAGCTTTGGCACGTACTTGTGGAACAGCGTGTTCATCACGGTGGTGGCCACGCTGCTGACGCTCTTGGTGAACTCCATGGCGGCCTTTGCCCTGTCGAAATACAAGTTTTCAGGTCAAAAAACGGTGTTTGTGCTGATCATCGCCACGCTCATGATTCCGCCCACCATCGTGCTGGTGCCGGTGTTTTTGGTGATCAACAGCGTGGGCCTGCTCAACAGCCTGTGGGGCGTGATCTTGCCGGCAATTGCCACGCCCACCGGCGTGTTTTTGCTGCGCCAGTACATGCTGACCATTCCCGACGAGTTGCTCGAAGCGGCGCGCATGGACCACGCCAGCGAGTGGCGCATTTACTGGAAGATCATCCTGCCGCTGTCGGCCCCCGCGCTGGCGGTGCTGGCGATTTTTTCGGTGATGTGGCGCTGGAACGACTTTTTGCTGCCGCTGATCGTGCTGTCGCGGTCCGAATTTTTCACCCTGCAACTGGCCCTGAACTCTTTTCAGGGCGAGCTCAACACCCAGTGGAACTACCTGCTGGCCATGACCGTGATCACCCTGATCCCGATCACCTTGGTGTTCGCGTTTTTGCAGAAATACATCACCACCGGCATTGCTGGTGCAGGTGTCAAGTAATCCATCCTGAAGGACTGTTGCGTGGCCCAACTTGAGCTCTCACGCGTTGTCAAAAGTTTTGACCGCACCACCATCTTGCACGGCATCGACCTGCGCGTTGAAGACGGAGAATTTGTTGTTTTTGTCGGGCCTTCGGGCTGCGGCAAGTCGACCCTGCTGCGCGTGATTTCGGGGCTGGAGTCGCCCACGTCGGGCGATATTTTGATTGACGGGAGCCAGGTCAATGCGGTGTCGGCCGCGCACCGCGGCTGCGCGATGGTGTTTCAGTCCTACGCGCTGTACCCGCACATGACGGTGTTTGACAACATGGCCTTTGGCCTGGAGAACATGGGCGAGGACAAGGCCGTGATCAAGCGCAAGGTCGACGCCGCCGCCGCCCAGCTGCGCTTGCAAGAGCTGCTGCAGCGCAAGCCCACGCAACTCTCGGGCGGGCAGCGCCAGCGGGTGGCGATTGGCCGCGCGATCGTGCGCGAGCCCAAGCTCTTTTTGTTTGACGAGCCCCTTTCAAATCTGGACGCCGAATTGCGCGTGTCCATGCGCGCCGAGTTGCGCGAGCTGCACGCCCGGCTCAAGGCGACCATGATTTATGTGACCCACGACCAGGTCGAGGCCATGACGCTGGCCGACCGCATTGTGGTGCTCAGGCAGGGAAAAATCGAGCAGGTCGGCTCACCGCTCGAGCTCTACAACCGCCCGGCCAACGTCTTTGTGGCCGGCTTCATTGGCAGCCCGCGCATGAATTTTTTCCCGGTGGAACTGCTGCGTCAGGCCGCACACCCCGAGCTCATGGCGGCCGCACCCGAACGCACGCACACGGTGGGCCTGCGGCCAGAGCATGTGGTGGTCAGCGACACCGGCGCCTTGAGCTTTGATGTTCAACAGGTCGAGCAGATGGGCTCGAGCAGCCTGTTGCACGGCACCCTGGAGACCGGCGTCGCCTTTGATGTTGTGTGCAATGGCCAGACCAGTGTCCGGGCCAAGCAGCGTGTGCGCCTGGCCATGCCACTGGCCTCGCTGCACTTTTTTGACAGTGACGGCCTGCGCCTCAGCCCGCCTGAGGCCGCCTGAGGCCGCCTGACGCAGCCTGACGCCGCCCGAGACTTATCCCCTTTCACGCGAGGCTTCTGGCGCGCCCCTCGTCAACGGGGCGGCGACCAGCACAACCGCACGACAACACAGCTGAAGAATCATGAAAAAATTTGCGCATGCCAAGCTCGCTTCGGCCAACGGCCACGGCCTGGAAATGGCCCTGCAAGATGGCGGCACCTTTGCGGTGCAGGTACTCGAAAACGATCTGGTGCGGGTGCGCTTGCGCCCTGCCGGCGGCTACCTCGAGCCGCGCACCTGGGCGATCGCGCCCGAGGCCGGCGTTGACGCCCCCTGGACCGGCCGCGCCCGCGACGATCTGGGCGGCTTTAGCTGCCCGCCGGCCGAACTGCAACAAGCTGATGGCCAGGGCCGGATCACCTTGCGCACAACGTCTTTGAGCGTCACGCTGCGGCCCGACCCGCTGGCGCTGAGCTGGCACGACGCGCAAGGCCAGCCGCTGCTGCTGGACCGCGAAACCTCGGCGTATTTTTCCAGCCGCCGCACCGGCGCCGTGCGCCACTACCTGGCGCGCGAGCGCAGCGAACGCTACTACGGCCTGGGCGACAAGACCGGCCCCTTGAACCTGCATGGCAGGCGCTTGCGCACGCTGGGCCTGGACGCGCTGGGCTACGACCCGAAATCGGGCGACCCGCTCTACAAACACTGGCCCTTCGTGCTGACCCGCGCCCCCAGCGGCATGTGGTCGGGCATTTACTACGACACCCTGGCCAGTTGCACCTTTGACCTCGGCTGCGAGCACGACAACTACCATGAGCTGTTTCGCTATGTCGAGATCGACGACGGCGACCTGGACTACTACCTGATGGTGGGCCGCACGCCCGCTGAAGTCATTGCCCGCTTTGTCAAGCTGATCGGCGGCACGCACCTGCCACCGCGCTGGTCGCTGGGCTATGCCCAAACCGCCATGGGCCTGGCCGATGCACCCGACGCGCAGGCGCAGTTGTCGACCTTCATCCAGCGGCTGGCGCAAGAAGATATTCCCTGCTCGTCCTTTCATTACGGCTCGGGCTATTCGTCCAAAGGCAAGCGGCGCTATGTCTTCACCTGGAACCGTGACAAGTTCCCGGAACCCAAGACCTTGAACGCGCAGTTCCAGCAGGCCGGCATCAAGCTGGTGGCCAACATCAAGCCCTGCCTGCTCGACGACCACCCGGCCTACCCGGCCATGCAGGCGGCGCAAGGCTTCATCAAGGATGGCGACACCGGCGAGCCGGTGGTCGAGCAGTTCTGGGACGGCGTCGGCTCGCACCTGGACTTCACCAACCCGCAGGCCATCGACTGGTGGAAGACGCAGTTGCAAGCGCAGGTGCTGGACTACGGCATCGACGTCGGCTGGAACGACAACAACGAATACGCCATCATGGACGACGCTGCGGTTTGCAACGGTTTTGGGCAGGCGCTGCCCATGCACCGGGCCCGGCCATTGCATGGCCTGCTGATGACACGCGCCAGCTTCGAAGCGCAAACCGCACACGACGGCACCCAGCAGGTCTACAGCGTCACCCGCGGCGGCCCACCGGGCCTGCAGCGCTACGCGCAAACCTGGTCGGGTGACAACACCACCAGCTGGGAAACGCTGCGCTGGAACCTCCGCACCGGGCTGCAGATGTCGCTGTCGGGCATGTTCAATGTCGGCCACGACGTGGGCGGCTTTGCCGGCCCGATCCCCGAGCCCGAGCTCTTCGTGCGCTGGGTGCAGGCGTGCAGCCTGAACCCGCGCATGGCGATGAACTCCTGGAAGGCCGGCAACGTCAGCAACGTGCCCTGGATGCACGCGGACGTCACGCCGCACATCGCCGCCGCCATCCGGTTGCGCTACCGGCTCATGCCTTATTTGTGGCAGCTGTTCGAGCGCGCAGCGGCCGAGCACCAGCCCATCATCCGGCCCACGTTTTACGACTTCCCGGACGACGAGCGCTGCTACGACGACTGCGACGACTTCATGCTCGGCGATGCGCTGCTGGTCGCCCCCGTCGTTGACATGGGCCAGCGCCAGCGCAGCGTTTACCTGCCCGCGGGCCCTAGCGCCTGGATCGACTTTCACAGTGGCGAGTCACTGGCTGCCGGGCAAACGCACCTGCGGCCCGCGGGCCTGGACGTGCTGCCGCTCTTTGTTCGCGCAGGCAGCACCCTGCCCCTGGCCGAGCCGGTCAATGGCCGCTACCACGTTGACAACCCGGTCAGCGAAAAGCGCCGCTTTGGCTGAAACGGTTGAAAGTTACCCTGACGGCCTCAGCTAAGGTTTACCCAAAAAATCAGGAGTAAACAGGCCATGAGTGATTCGCTGCACATCGTTTGCCCCCACTGCGACACCACCAACCGGGTGGCCAGAGCCGACCTGCGTCAGGAGCCCGATTGCGGCAAGTGCCACAAGCCGCTGTTCACCGGCCACCCCTTGTCGCTCACAGAGGCCAGCTTTGACCGGCATATTCAGCGCAACCATATTCCCGTGCTGGTCGATTTCTGGGCGCCCTGGTGCGGACCCTGCCGCCAGATGGCGCCGGCCTACGAGCAGGCAGCGGCCCAGTTGGAGCCCGAGTTTCGCGTGGCCAAGCTGGACACCGAGGAAGCCAAAAACCTGGGGGCGCGCTACAACATTCGCAGCATTCCCACGCTGGCCCTGTTCCTCAACGGCAAGGAGCTGGCCAGGCAGCCTGGCGCCATGGGGCTGGCGGACATCGTTCGCTGGACCCGGGCGCAACTGGCGCAGGCCGGGCAGCGTTAAAGCGTCAGCGTCAGCCTCAGCGCCAGAGGCCGCCTCAGCCTGGGTCGTTGTCGCCTGGCGCGGCCAGTGCGGCGGCGGCTCGTAACTTGTCCTTCTTGCTCGGGCGTTTGCCTTTGATGCCACCGTTGCTATCGGGGTCAACAGTGCTCCCTTTCGCCGCGACCAGCGCGACCGGCTCGAAACCGGCAACCTCCTCACGAACGAGCGCCAGGCCCTGGCGCTTTTCGATCAGGCGAAAGTGGGCCTCGGTGTCGGCACTGATAAAACTCAGCGCCAGGCCCGGCGTGCCCGCCCGCCCGGTGCGGCCGATGCGGTGCACATAGTCCACGGACGAGCGTGGCAGGTCGTAATTGACCACCACCGGCAACTCAGACACGTCCAGCCCGCGCGCCGCCACATCGGTGGCCACCACCACCTGGACGCGCGAAGCTTTTAAATCGGTCAGCACCTGCACACGCTTGCCCTGGCTCAGCTCGCCATGAAAGGGCTCAGCCTCCAGGCCGGCCTTGCGCAGCTTGTCGGCCACGATTTCGGCGGCGTACTTGGTGGCCACAAAGACCAGCACGCGGCTCCACTTTTGAGTCTGGATCAGGTGGCGCAGCAACTGGGTGCGCCGACCCGCATCGACCTGGATGGCCTGCTGCGTGATCAGCGGCTGGGCCTCGGGCAAGGCCAGCACTTCGATGCGCGCAGGCGTGCGCAGCAAGTTGTCGGCCAAGCGCTGCACAGGCGCTGGAAAGGTGGCCGAAAAAAACAGGCTCTGGCGCTGCTCGGGCAGCAGCGCCAGCAGCTGCGTGAGCTCGTCTTCAAAGCCCAGGTCGAGCAAACGGCCCGGCGTAGCCACCACCATATCGGCACCGCCGCGCAAACCCATCATCTGCGGATTGATGGACACGCCGCCGAACACCACCGCAATTTTCAGCGGCACCGGCAAATGCTGCCCCAGCAGGCGGGCCGATTCGCCCACCTGGGCGGCCAGCTCGCGCGTGGGCACCAGCACCAGCGCCCGCACCACCCGGGGCCGCTGCAAGGCCTGGCCAGCCAGGCCTTGCAGCACCGGCAGACAAAATGCGGCGGTCTTGCCGGAGCCCGTCTGCGCTGAAGCCAGCACATCACGACCTTGCAACACCAGCGGGATGGCCTGCAGCTGCACCGGCGTGGGCGCGCTGTAGCCCTGCTCGCTGGCGGCACGCTGCAAAGGCTCGATCAGGCCAAGAGAAGAAAACGACATGGGCAAACCCGTCAAAGGCAGGGAGAAAGAAGTAGACAGCGCAAGGTTGAGCGCGGCGATGCTGCGATTCGTCGATGCGTCGAGCGGGGACCTTGGGGGCAAGCCGGCAGCACTTGAAGCTTGCCTGCGAGTTGCCCCGCACGAAGTACGCTCGTCAGGCGCCGGGGCAACGCTGCGGACCCGCAGTTTACGCTCTGCGGCCGGCGCAGCCCCTTCAGGCCGCCGCCCAAGCCGCATAATCGAGCGCTTTGGACCCGCCGCGAGCGGGCCAGGCATCTCTACAAAGGCTACCGTGAGAAAAACGTTTCAACTTCAGGTCGAAGGCAAGCACCCGGACCGCGTGCTCGACGCCTGCAAGCACGACGTGCGCAAGTACGTCAAAAGGCAGCGCCGCGTTCCCCTGCCCGAGGGCGTGGACTACTGGGACTTTGACTGCAAATTTGGCCCGAGCGAAGACAAGGCGCAAAGCGTTCACCTGGCTACGCTGACCGGTCTGATGGACAGCGCCGCCGCCGAGGGCGCCGCGCAGTGCTACGTTGAAATCGTCGCCAAACATGGGCACCGGCAAGCCCGGCCGGCGGACGCCAGCACTCCGGCCACCACCGCAGACACCGCCGAGCAGGCCCCGGGCGGGTGACTCGGCAAACGCCCATCAAGGCCTGATTTCGAACTCTGCGTCACCCATGTAGCGGTGCGGCCCCAGCGCCGCGACCAAGGCCGCTGACTCGGCAGCCTGCCACTGGGTCACGATTTCAAGCTCCTCCGGGGACAGGGCATCGGGCGACGGGTTGTCGCCATGCACAGCGGCAATCTTCTGGTAGACCTTATAGACGGGCAGCACCAAAGACTCGTCGCCCAAGGCGGCATCCAGCGCCCGCCGAAAGCGCCGCTCGGCCGCAGTTTTTTCTGCCTCGCTGGCCTCTTCAAACGCGAACAACCTGATGCGGTAACTCATGGTGAGGTAGCGCTCGGCTTGGGCTGCGGGGCCTCGGGCTGCACCAGCGCCAGGCGGCGGCGCAAGTGCGCTGCAGCACCCACATCACCGCTCTGCTCGGCCAGCCGGAGCTGCACGCCCAGCCAGGCCAGCAAAGGCCGGCGCCAGCCTTCTTGCGAAGCCGTGTCGACCGCTATTTGCAGCACCGCCGGGCTGGCCAGACCGGCGCGCAGCAAGGCACCGGCGGCGACCAGGCGAGAAAAAGAATCGCCGATGCGGCTCAGTGCATCAGCAGCCGACGCGCCCGACGCGCCCGACGTGAGCGCAGCGATCCAGGCCTGCTGAGCCGGCGTTAAGCTGGCCTGGTCGCCAGCCACAAGCTTGCCCGCCAGAAAGTGGGCATAGGCGCGCTCGGCAGCCGGTGCGTCGTCACGCAGCGCTTCAAAGCCGGGGCAGTCCTGCAGGTCGACACTGGCGAGTTGGGCGGCGCAGTGCAGCAGCTCGAGCCGGGCCACCAGCACGGGCCGGCCCGTGCGGGCGAGTTCAAGTCGGGCCCGCTCAAACTCGGCCGGTGCGTTGCGCTGGCCGCTGAGATAAGCCGAGACAAAGCGATCGCTGGCGCCTTTGGCCTCCAGTTGCCAGTCGGGCACAGCACGCTTGTTGGCACAACCGGCCGCCACTAAACAGGCAAGGAGCACGCCGGCCCGAACGCATCGGCGGCGGTCAGGCCGAAGTAGCCGTAACAAGGCGGTCATGGCAGCTTGATCTCGGTGTCGCGGGCAAAGGGCCATTTGCGGTTGATCTCGTTGATCAGGCTGTCGACCTTGCGCAAGCTGGTCTCGACTTCGGCGCGCAGCGCGCCCAGGTCTTGCGTGGCGACCCGTACGTTGGCGCCCACCGCCTGCGCATCGACCAGCAGGGCATCAACTTTTTGCAAACTGCCGCCGGCTTGGGCCAATAAATTCCGGAGCTGTTCCAACGCAACGCGGGTCTGCGGCATCACGCCTTCTGCGCCAAAGACCTGCAGGTCGGCCCTGGCCGTCAAGCCATTGAGGCTTTGCACCAGGGCACCGACGCCCTCGAGCGTCGCCAGCAGCTTGCGGGCTTCTTGATCCGAGCCGAGTAAAACGCCCAAGGTGCCGCGCGGGCCGTTCAGCCGGGTGCTCAGCTGGCGCAGCTGGGCCAGGCTCGCGCCGAGGTCGCCCTCACTGCTGCTCAAGGCGGTGAGGTTCTCGAGCAACTGCCTGGCGGCGATCACCAGGCGCGGAATATCGGCTGTTGCGTCGCCGCGCAAAACTTCGCGCATCGCACCGTCAGGCAAGGGCGGATCCGTCAGGATGCCGCTGTAGGCCCGCAAATTCGAGCCCCCCACCAGGCCCCGCACGAGCGTGAAAACGCTGGACTGCCGCAGCCAGTGCGCGTCTTTTCGCGGCACTTCCACCAGAATGCGGGCTTTACCGTCTTGGCCCAGCTCAATGCGATGAACCCGCCCGATCGGAAAGCCCGCAAACGTCATGTCCATGCCAACCACCGCGCCCTCGGCATCATCGGCCACAAGGACCAGTTGCTGCATGGCTTCAAAAGCGCCTCGGGCATACAAGATATAGACGGCCGAAGCCAGCACCAGCACCGTGGTGAAGGCCAACAGCAGCAAGGCCTTCCATTGCGGGGAAGGCAGCGATGCCGGTGGAGGTGAAGGAGAGTCGGGTGCAGCCATGAGGTCGTGCGAGCCGTGAAGGCCCATGGGTTCATTCATTGGTTCATTGGGTCAGTAGTAATTGCCCACCAAAGAGAGGGCTTCGATCAGCACAATGGCGGCGAACACGCGGGCCAGCACGCGCAGCTCGAAGCCCTGAACCAAGGGCTTGCCCACCTGATCGTACATCGCCGAAGCCATCGGCAAGACCGCCACGGCCAGACCAAAAAAAGCCGTCTTCAGCACAAAAATCAAGGTGACGGCGGGATTGAACACCTGGCCAAACAGATGGGTATAGGTGGGCAAGGCCGAAAGGCGCCAGCCGTACACCGCCAGGTACGCCAGCACAGACGCCAGCACACAGCTCAGCGCGGCCAGGGTGACATTGGCAAAAACGCCCGCCAGCACGCGCGGCAAGGCTTCACGGCAAAACGGGTCCACACCCTGCTCGCTCAGGCGCTGCAACTGGCCGCTGGCGCGCAGCGTGGCTAATTCATGGCTACTCAGCAAGGTCGAGCGCAAAGCCACAAAGAGCGCCGCACCCAGGGGAATGAGTTCGAGCACCAGGACCCGAATCACCACCTGCAACGCGTATTGGGAGAGCCCATAACTTTGCGCCGTGACCACGACGATGCGCGTCAGGACCAGGGAAATAATGGCGACCAGCACACAAAACCACGGCAAGATGGGTGCGGTGCCGCGCACCAGCTGCTCAGCCAGCACAGCCCGGTTGGCCGCGCCATAGCTGCGCGGCGACAAGGCCAGCAGCGCCATCTGGGCGGCAAAGTAAATCACCAGCCACCAGCCGGTCAGCCACCCCTGCACGGCCAGGCGCGCGCGCGCGAAGATCGCGAAGAGGTTTTGCGGACTTGACATATCGGACAAGGAGATCGGCGCCGTGGGTCCGTGGGAGATTGGAAAAATCAGACTGTCGCCAGGCGGCTCAAATCAGCGCGCTTGCTCCAGCTGAATCGAACTTGCTCAAGCTGAATCAAGCCTAATCAAGCCTAATCAAGCTTAATCAGGCAGTTCAGACAAGGGTCTGGTCCACCGCATCCACCTTGTCCGCCTGATTCGCGCCCTGCGCCATCATCTCGCCCAGGCGAACCGCCCTGCCCGCCTGCCAGGATGGGTTAAAACGCAAGGGGCACAAGGGCCTGTCAGGGAACATCATCACCACCGTCGAGCCCAGCAGGAAGCGGCCCATTTCCTGCCCTTGCGTGAGTTCTAGGCGTTGATCGGTGTAATCCCAAACGCGCACACGCCCCTGCCGCGAGCGGTTGACCACGCCATGCCACACCGTGGCCATGCTGCCCACGATGGTCGCCCCCACCAGCACCAGCACCATCGGCCCGAACGCCGTTTCAAACACACACACCAGCCGCTCGTTGCGGGCAAACAGGCCGGGCACCCCCCGGGCGGTCGCCGGATTGACCGAAAAGAGATCGCCAGGCACATAGATCATGCGCAGCAGGCGGCCGGCACAAGGCATATGAATGCGGTGGTAGTCGCGCGGGCTCAGGTATAGGGTTGCAAAACTGCCATTGCTGAATTGGTCCGCCAGCGCCTGATCGCCACCGACCAGCGCTGTGCTGGAATACTGGTGCCCTTTGGCCTGAAAAATCTGGTCCCCCTCCATCCTGCCGAACTGGCTGATGGCGCCGTCCACCGGACAGACGAGGTCAGCCAGCGCCAACGGCCTGGCACCGGGTTTGAGCGCACGGGTGAAAAAATCATTAAAACTCAGGTAACTGCGGATGTCTGGATCGGCAGCCTCATCCATGTTGACAGCGTACTTGCCAACGAACCAGCGGATCAGTGCTGTGGTCACGCGGCCGCGCTGGCGCGAGGCGACGAAGCCGGCAAAAGCGGTCAGTGCTTGTTTGGGAAGCAAATATTGCGACAGGACGTTCAGGCGTTCGGACACAGAGTCTCGCAAAAGTTGGGGCAACGGCATTCTATAGAGTGCCGGCGTCGCGCTCCTTAGATGCCAATTCGACAATTATTTACCGCCAGACGGTGCCGCTGCGGGCGTGCTGGTAAGTCCTCACGGCGTTGGGGCATCAACCTGGACCGCCCCAAATAGCGCTGTGCTCCCTCTCACCGGGCGGCGCGAACGCCGGACAAGAAGCCGCGCAAAACCTTATTGATTGCGTAATTCATATTTGAAATCATAGGCTTAGCTTGGAACAGGCAAGATCGGACGGTTGACTCGGGATCCCTTACTGGGATATGCTCCGCCGATGCGATTTCAACAACTGCTCTGCCTTGCCTGCGCCGCCTGCCTTGTGCTGGCGAGCACGGCCTCGCGGTCGGCACCGGCCCGCAGCGATGACCTTGACAACTTCCTGGCCGACAAAGGGCTGTTGACGCAAATTGACCAAGTTAGACAGACTGTTTCAGTCAAGGCCTCCGAACTGGTGGTCAATGCCATGGGTTTCTTGGGCGTGCCCTACAAGCGCGGTGGCAGCACGGTCGAAACAGGCTTTGACTGCAGTGGCTTCGTCAGGGCCATTTACGCGCAGACGATTGGCATGGTCTTGCCGCGCAGCGCTGCGCAGCAGGCTGCAGCCACGCAAAACATCGACAAGAAAGACCTGGCCCCCGGGGATCTGGTCTTCTTCAACACCATGCGCCGGGCGTTCAGCCATGTCGGCATTTATGTGGGCGACGGCAAATTCATCCACTCACCCAAGCCTGGCGCCGAAGTTCGGGTCGAAAGCATGGGCGCTGCGTACTGGAACCGCCGCTTTGACGGCGCCAGACGCGTCGATGCCGAAGCCGGCGCTAACGCTGCTGCCGCAGCGCAAACTCAACAGGCCAGTTCCTCCCGGCGTTAAACCGCCCGACGCTGATAGCCTCAACGCCGCCGGGGCGCCACATCCGGCTTTTTATCAGGCTCAGTCGGATTCGCTGCAAACGGATCGCTTGCCGCGATGGCTGCCTGCGCGGCAGCAAGAGCGCTGCGGTAAAGCAGATTGACCTTCGGCAGCCTGTCAAGAATCTCGTTCCATTCAAAGTCAAATGGCACGCCCATCCATTCACCGGAGCTCTTGAGCTCGTCAATGCAGGTGTTGACGGTTTTGCGAATCTTGTCAATCGCAGCGACCTCTTCCGGCGTCAGGGAATCCCTCGGATTGACGCTCAAACTGGCTTCCAGCACCGCCAGTTTGTCCTGACAAAAAGCCCGCTCGCGGCGAATGGTGTCCTGGCTCCGCCTCGGGGTCTGAACCACCTGGGGCTGCATGGCTGTCAGGCGCAGCGAAATATCGCGCAAACTTTGCTGCGTTAAGTAATAGAACAGCACAAAGCAGATCAGCACCAGCATCAGCAGCAAGATGACGATCAAATTGGTGGTATCCATAGCAGGCCTGACGTTCTAGAGTTACACAAATGTAAACCAATTGCCCAAGCACCGGCAAGCCTGAGCCGACGCCGGCAAGTGCGCTCGGCGGGATGGGGCGTTTTGACGAAAGTCATCGATGGGTCCAACGCTGAACTCGCCGCCATGAGCGTTTGAGGCGGCTTCCAGCGGTCCGGATTGCGCAGTGTCCAGGCGGCGCATTGACCTCCCGCAACAAATACAAAATATTTACACGATCGAGCACAATTTTTGCTCGAAATCGTGTGTATTTGTGCGTTTTTGTGGGTATTCATGGGCATTAGACTGCGAAAAATTGCAACAATAAGTGAAAGATTGTTATTATATTTACTCAGCATTAAGTATCAAATGGTCACATCAGCCAAGTCGAATACGGTGGTCTTACAGGCAAGCCCCAGGCTATCCACCTGGGACCGCCCCGGCCGCAAAAATAGCAAGGGCGTGCTTTGAACAAGATTCACCGGGTACTTTGGAGCGAAAAGAGCGGTCACCATGTGGCCGTGGCAGAAAACGCCAAGTCAAGCGGCAAAGGCGCCAGTCGCTCGACGCTCTCAAGCGCAGGCGCGACGGGCCAAGGCATTGGCTTTGCCTTCAAGCCGACGTGGCTGGCCTTCATCATTGCCGGGCTCGGGGCGAGTTTGTGGCTTGAACAAGCGCAGGCGCAAACACCGCCAAAGTCGCAACTACCCGTCGCTGGACAAGTATCGGCGGGCCAGGCCAGCATTTCCCAGTCTGGCTCGGTCATGGCCATCACCCAGGGCAGCCAGCGTGCCGCCTTGAACTGGCAGAGCTTTAACATCGGCGCCGACGCCAAAGTCAATATCAGCCAACCCTCGGCCAGCAGCGTGTTGCTCAACCGGGTCTTGAGCAGCTCGCCAAGCCAGATTTTTGGACAGATCAACGCCAACGGCCAAGTCATTCTGAGCAACCCCAACGGCGTTTATTTTGCGCCGGGCGCCAGCGTCGATGTGGGGAGTTTTACCGCGACCACGCACGGCATCAGCGACGCCGACTTCATGGCTGGCTCGATGAAGTTCAGCCGCAACGGGGCCACCGGCCAGGTCATCAACGACGGCACCCTGACGGCCGGCCTGGGCGGCTATATCGCCCTGCTCGCGCCCGAGGTACGCAACAACGGCCTCGTGATTGCCAAAATGGGGACCGTGGCCCTGGCCGCCGGCGAGACCTTCGAGCTGCAGTTTGACAAGCAAAATTCCCTGGCCAATATTTTGGTCACACCTGCCACGGTGGCCGCACTGGTGGACAACGGCAACGCCGTGCAAGCGCCGGGTGGCCTGATTATTTTGTCGGCGCAGGCGGCCAATCAGCTGCTCAGCGGCGTGGTCAAAAACAGTGGCTCATTGAAAGCCAACGCTTTGGTGGAGCGCAACGGACGCATCGTGCTCGCGGCCAGTGACCAAGTGAAGGTCAGCGGCCAGCTACAAGTCAACAGCGACAGTGGCAAGGCCGGGCAAATCACCGTCACGGGCGAGAGCATCACGTTGCACGCGGGCGCGCAGTTAGAGGCCAAGGGCGCTACGGGCGGGGGCACGGTGCTGGTGGGCGGGGACTGGCAAGGCAGCAACGGGGTGCGACAGGCCACCACGGTGAGCCTGCAAGAGGGCGCCAGCATTGACGCCAGCGCCACGCAAAACGGCGACGGCGGCAAGGTGGTCTTGTGGAGCGACATTCACAACAAAGACAGCCGCACCGAAGTGAACGGCACTCTGAGTGCCAAAGGCGGCGCGGCCGGGGGCAACGGCGGCAACATCGAGACCTCGGGCGCCAATGTGCAAATCGGCGCCGGTGTGCGCGTGAGCACCATGGCGGCGGCGGGCAAAAGCGGCAACTGGTTGATCGACCCCATCGACTTCACGATTGCGGCGGGTGCTGGAGCGCAAACCACCTCGGGCATCGGTGCCGGTACCCTGACAAGCAACTTGGGTGGCAATACCGACATCACGATCATGACCTCAGCGGGAGCTGGCAGCGGCAATATCAACGTCGATAGCGCGGTCACCTGGAGTAAAAACAGACTCACCCTGACTGCTGATCCTGCTGCCGGGGTCATCAACATCAACGCCAACCTCAACGGCTCAGGCACGGGCAGCCTGACGATCAATGGCGTTGGCGTCGCCGGGTCCGGTGGCGTCTCCACGGGCGCAGGAGTAACGTTCAACACTTCAGGCATATCGACCTACAGCGGTATCATCAGCGCAGGCAGTGTGACCAAGTCCGGCGCCGGCACCCTCACGCTGACAGGCACAAACACCTACACAGGCGGCACGACCCTGAGCGCTGGATCTTTGCAGATTTCAGCAAACAACAACACAGGTGCGGGGGGGATCTCATTGACTGGTGGGACCTTGGTGGCGCTCGGTACATTCACTTTGACCAACGGTCTTTCGCTCTCCCAGCCCAGTACGCTGGCTGCCACAGCAGGCAGCAACCTCACTTACAACGGGATTGTGCAAGGGTCAGGTGGCACCTCAGCGCAGCTCAATATCGGCAACAGCAGCAACACCGGCACCATCACTTTGACTTCGGCCGACCAGCGTTTTTATGGCGGCGTATTCGTCAATGCTGGCACGTTGGCGGTTCCCAATAGCGCGGCAACGGGCCCATTGGGTTTGACCCTTGCGGGCGGCACGCTTTTGGCCACCAGCTCATTTTCAACGAGCAGGGCGATCACGCTGACGGCGGGTAAGGTCAACACCATTGCGGCCGCGACCGGCAACACATTGACCTTAACGAGTGCGTTGACAGGAACCTCTGCCGTCACCTATGGCGATGCCACCAACACGGGCACGGTGGCGCTCGCCGCAGCCAATACCTATTCAGGCGCCACCACCATCAATGGCGGCACGCTGCAAATTGGCAGCGCTGGAAGCCTGGGCTCTGGCACTTACGCGGGCAACATCGCCGTTTCTTCGGGCGCAACGCTGCAATACTCCTCCAGCGGCAATCAGGCGCTGTCGGGCATTGTCTCGGGCTTGGGTGGACTCACCAAAGACACGGGCGTCGGCACGTTAACGCTGACGGGCACGAACACCTACACCGGTCTTACGACGGTCAACACAGGAACGCTGCAGGTCGGCAGCGCAGGCGCTTCTGGCGCCTTGTCCAGCAGCACACCAATCACTGTGGCAAGCGCCGGCACCTTGGCCTACAACTTAACCGGGGGTGCATCGCCGACCAACACGATCAGCGGTTCCGGCACGGTGTCCAATTTTAAGGTCAACAGCACGTTGGACCTCAGCGGTGCGACGCTGAGCGCGGGCAACACCCTGACCTACTATGCCCTGGTCGATCAAAGCAGTGGAGGAACGCCCACTTTTTCGACGCTCAGTTTCCTGGGCAGTCAGATCACTGCCAGCAATCAATTAGGCGTGACCACCACTGGCTTTTCACCCTCGTTCACCAGCATCAGCCCCCTGAGCTGGACGGGCTCGTTGGCGGGCACGCCATCGCTGTCTTTGAACGGGGTCTCATCGGCTGGCGGCGGTGCATTGGCCTTGGGTGCCTCTTTGACGCTGGGTGCCAACAGCCTCAGCGTCGCGCCAGGTGCGGCGTGGATAGTCAGCAGCAACGGCGTTGAAACCTACTTCACCAGCCCGACAGACAACACCTCTTTCAATTTGTCTGGCACTTCATTTGCAGCGGTTGCCCCTGGCGTCAGGGTCACACAAAGCGGGGCTCTGTCGGGCAGTGGGACTTTGGAGATCAAAAGTATAGGCACGCAACCGGGAACGCTGATTCTGACCAATTCGAACAGCAGCTATTCAGGTGCTACCACCGTCAGCTCGGGCGCGCTGGCTTTCTCGGGCAGCGGCTCGTTGGGTTCGTCCGCTGTAACGCTCAGCGGCGCTGCCGTTTTGGACATCAGCGCAGCCACCTCGGGCGCGTCCATCGCCTCGCTGGCAGGCTCGTCTCAGGCCGCAACGGGCGTGATCCTGGGGGGTAACACGCTGACCTTGACCAACGCCGGTACATCCACATTTGCGGGCGTGATTGGCGGCACGGGCGGGATTGCCCTGACGTCGGGCACTGCAACGTTGACCGGCGCCAACACCTACACGGGCAGCACCTTGATCAATGGTGGCAAACTGGCCCTGACCGGCACAGGGACTGTTGCGACCTCATCGGGTGTGATTCTGAGTGGTGTGGGCATTTTGGATATTTCTGGCACAACGTCGGGCGCGACGATCAAGTCGCTGGACGGGTCGTCTTCGGCCACCACTGCGGGTGCGACGGGTGTGACCTTGGGTACCAAGGCACTCACGCTTTCAAACGGCAATGGCCATTACGCGGGCGTGATTGGCGGCACCGGCAGTCTCACGGTATCAGGAGGCACGCAGACACTGTCGGGCACGAACACTTACTCGGGCGGTACGACGCTTACCGGTGGTGTGCTGCAGATTTCTAGCTTGAGCAACGTGGGAACCAGCGGCATCTCGTTCAATGGCGGAACTTTGGTGGCCTTGGACAATGTGACGATGGCTGGGAATAATTTCCTCTTGCTCAACAGCGGAGCAGGTACGGTGGCAGCGACAGCAGGAAAGACACTGACGGTCAGCGGCACCATCAATGGAGCAGGCGGAGCCGCCGCAGTGCTCAATATCGGCAACAACAGCAACACCGGTACCGTCGCTTTGACAGCGGCTTCGCAGGGGTTTTTTGGTGGCACAAACGTCAATGCCGGCACTTTGGCTATATCAAACAATGGCGCCATCGGTACGTCTGATACTCAGCCTTTGACCATTGCCGGCGGCACGCTGTTAGCGACAGGTACGTTTTCTGTCACCAGAGCGATCGCGCTGACGGCGAGTAAGGTCAACACCATTGCTGCCACGACCGGCAATACACTGACTCTCACCAATGCCTTGACAGGGACTTCGGCCGTCACCTATGGCGATGCCACCAACACCGGGGTTGTGGCGCTCACCGGCACCAACGCCTATTCAGGCGCAACTACCATCAATGGCGGCACCCTGCAAATTGGCGGCGCTGGAACCCTGGGCTCTGGCGCTTACGCGGGCAATATCGCCATTGCTTCGGGCGCATCGCTGCAATACGCGTCCAGCGCCAATCAGGCGCTGTCGGGCATTGTGTCGGGCTTGGGTGGGCTCAGCAAGGACACAGGTACAGGCACGCTTGCCCTGTCCGGCCTCAACACCTACAGCGGCCCCACTTCGGTCAATGCCGGCATTTTGAGAGCTGGCACCGGCAGCACCCAAGCGTTTGGCGTCAACTCGGCGGTGACCCTGGGCGTCGGCGGGGGCACACTTGACCTCAATGGCAACAGTGTGAGTATTGGCTCCTTGGCCGGTGGGGTCAATAACAGCGCCCTCGGAGGCGTGATCCTGGGCACAGGCACCTTGACCGTAGGTGACAGCAGCAGTACCACTTATGCTGGCGCGATAGGCGGTACAGGTGGTTTGAGCAAAGTGGGCGCAGGCACCCTGACGCTGTCAGGCACCAACACTTACAGCGGCGCGACCACGGTGAGCGCGGGCACGCTGGCCTTGGCGGGCGGCAGCGCCATTGCCAACACGGGCGCAGTGATTCTGGATACAACGGGCGCGAACTTGACGCTGAGCGCCAATGAGACCGTCGGCTCCTTGGCCGGTGCCACCGGCACCAACGTGACCCTGGGCAGCCACACGCTGACCACGGGCGATGCAAGCAGCACTGTGTATGCCGGGGTGATCAGCGGCTCAGGGGGGCTGAGTAAACAAGGCAGCGGCACCTTCACGTTGAGCGGCGCCAACACCTACACCGGCGGCACCAGCGTGAGCGCAGGCACAGTGACGCTGAGCGCCTGGTCCGCCCTGCCCTCCGGTGGCGACCTGACGATTCTGGGCGGCGCGACCGTCAATGCAGCCTGGACATCGAGCGCCTTCGCGACGCTGGGGAACCTGACGTTGGGCGGGGCTGTCGCTGCTGGGGGCACCCTGGCTGGCAGCGGAGTCGCGGATGGTGATCGCGGTCACTTCATGCTCTCGGGCAATGTGAGTGTGCTGGGCACCAGCACGTCCACGATCTCGGCCGATGTGCGCATTGGAGACAATGCCAACAAAACATTTGACATTGCCAGCACCGGTGATGGAACTGGCAATGATTTGCTGATATCGGGCAAGCTGGGCCACTACAACGGCAACTCCTGGGGCTCCATGACCAAGGTGGGGGCCGGCACCCTCAGGATCACCGGCGCACTGGAGTTGCTCGGCGTCACGGTGTCGACCGGCAAGCTCGCGCTGGAAGGCGTCAACGCCGCCGGTTGGTTCGCCAGGACTGAACCGGTCTTGACCAACAATGCTGAGGTCGAAATCAAGGTTGCGGGCTCGAGCACCGCGTCCATGCTTTACGCCATTCAAGGCAGCGGCACCCTCACCAAGCTAGGCACAGGCACGGCGGTGCTGGCTGCCAACAACACCTACAGCGGCAACACGGTCGTGAGCGAAGGCACGCTGGCGCTGACTCACGCGTCCGGTCTGGGCTCGAACGCCGCAGGGGTGAGTGTGGCCAGTGGTGCCACACTGGACTTGCGCGGCGTGGCAGTGGGCGCCGAGGCGGTCACCTTGCAAGGCGGCACCCTCGCCGCATCAACCGGCAGCAGCAGTCTGGCCGGGGGTGTCGTCATGGCGGCTGACAGCAGCGTCAGCGTGGCAGGCACGGGCTTGACGCTGTCTGGCGTGGTCTCTGGCGTGGGCTTCGGATTGAATAAAACCGGCGCGGGCACCCTCACCCTCACCGGCAGCAACACCTACACGGGCACCACCACGGTGAGCGCAGGCTCGTTGATGTTGGATGGGGGCAGCGCCATAGCCAGCACGGGCGCATTGAATTTGAGCGCCACGGGCGCGAACTTGACGCTCAACGCAGCGCAAACGCTGGGCTCGCTGACGGGTGTGGCGGGCACCACGGTGAGCCTGGGCAGCTACACGCTGACCTCGGGCGATGCAAGCAGCACCGTTTATGCCGGGGCGATCAGCGGCTCAGGGGGGCTCATCAAACAAGGCAGCGGCAGTTTCACTTTGAGCGGTGCCAACACCTACACCGGCACCACCACGGTGAGTGCGGGCACTTTGGCTTTGTCCGGCGGCAGTGCCATTGCCGCTACGGGTGCGCTGAGCTTGGATACAACGGGCGCGAATTTGACGCTCAACGCCGATCAAACGGTCGGCTCCTTGACTGGTGTGGTGGGCACCAGCGTGACCTTAGGCAGCCACACGCTGACCGCAGGCGATGCCAGCAGCACGGCGTTTGCCGGCACCATGGACGGCGCAGGTGGTTTGACCAAAGCCGGTTCAGGCACGCTCACGCTGTCGGGCGCCAACACTTATAGCGGCATCACCTTGGTGACAGCAGGCACGCTGGCTTTGGGCGCGAACGATGTCATCGCCGATGCGGGTGTTGTGAGCGTCAACGGATCAAGCGCGGTGCTGGCGCTGGGCAACTACAGCGACACCGTGGGCGCGGTCACTTTGGGCGGCAACGGCGGCTCCATCACGTCTTCCACCGGCGTGCTGACGGGCAGCAGCTATGCGCTCAGCAACACCGGCGCCAACACCGCCAGCGTCTCGGCCATTCTGGCCGGCAGCGGCGCGTTAACGAAGACCGGCAGCGGCACCGCCACCTTGTCTGGCGCCAACACCTACAGCGGCACCACCACCGTCAGTGCCGGCACGCTGTCAGCCGGCAGTGGCTCGGCCTTGGGCACGGGCGCCGTCACCCTCGGATCATCTGCCGTCTTGGACTTGAGCTACAGCGGTACCGTCGCCTTAGGCGCCACCTTGAGCATGGTTGCGGGCAGCGCCATCACCAACAGCGCCAACACCTCCAACCTCAGCGTCGCAGGGGCCAGCACCCTGGCGGGGGCGATCAACACCGCGGGCAGCCAAACCTACACCGGCACGGTGACCCTGGGCGCCGCAACAACGCTGACCACGCTCAACACCAGCAATGCCAGCACCAACGCGGCAGTGGCCTTTGGTGGGGCGGTCGATGGCGCCTATGCCCTGACCATCACCAACGGCAGTGGCAAGGTGAGCTTTGGCAGCACCGCGGGCGCGACAACGCCCTTGGCCTCACTGTCAGTGACCGGCGGGACCAGCACCACAGCGCAAACCACTGAATTGAGCGGCGACGTCACGACCAGCGGCAACCAAAGCTATGGCGGCAACCTCACCTTGTATGGCAGCACGGTCCTCACTTCGACCGCTAACGCGGGCAATGGAGAGGTCACGATTGCCGGGAATGTGAGCACGAGCACGGCAGCTGCGCCTGGTATTGTTCAATTTCTAGGCAGTGGCACTTGGCAATACAGCGCCACTGGTGGCGCCACTTGGGCCTATTACACCAACAGCGGATCGGGTAATTCATACGTAGCTGGCTCGTCCACCACCAGTTCTGCGCCGAGCTCGCTCCCCTTTGCTGTGGCCTACAGCGGTTCCGCGTATTCGTTCACCCCTGCGACGAGCGCTGTGACGAATGTGCTGGTGGTTGCCGGTGGTGGTGCCGGCGCCTCGAGCAGTGCGTTTACTTCCGTCGCTGGTGGCGGTGGTGGTGGTGTGGTCTACATGCCTAGCGCCACATTGTCTGGCGCTTATTCCATCACGGTAGGCAGTGGTGCCACCGGTTTTTATCAAACAAGAGGCGGCAACAGTTCGCTGTCTTTGGCGTCCAACCCCTCAAGCGTGTCCATCACGGCCTACGGCGGCGGGGGGGGTGGTGGTTCCAGCCAGTCCAGCGGCTTGAGCGGGGGCTCAGGGGGCGGTGGGCATTATGGTACTTCAGCCGATTTCGGCGCAGCGACCCAAGGTGCGGTGCTTGGATTGACTGGCTACACCTTGTACGGTAACCCCGGTGGATCTAGCAACCTCGTCCGATCTGCGGGCGGAGGCGGCGGTGGCGCGTTGCAGGCAGGTTTTTCTGCGACGGGAACTGATGGAACCAATGGTGTGGGTGGAAATGGCGGCCAGGGCGTCGCCTTCAGCATATCCGGCACGAGTGTTATTTACGGTTCGGGTGGCGGCGGAGCAGGTGCGGCCACGGGTGGCCTTGGCGGTATCAACGCAGGCAACTCTTTGCAGTCTGGCGGGCCGGTCAATGCCATCGCGAACACCGGTGGTGGGGGTGGCGCAGGACAAAACAACGGCGGTGGACAGGGCGGATCCGGC
>CAIMVC010000157.1 GCA_903844825.1 uncultured Burkholderiales bacterium
ATCGCCCGTCAGTCGCTCCAGGTCTGCGTGCACCAAGACCTCCGACTGCCGAGCCGTATGAACGACCTCGGCCGCGTCCTCCGCCAACAAGGCCATATCGCCGCCGGTCAGCAGGGCGCGGCGCTGGGCCCAGGCAGCATCCCACTCAAGCAAGACCGGCCGAACCCGACGGATGCGCTCCAGGCGACTCAACTGCTGACGAATGTCGGTATCGCGCTGCCGGGCCGCTTGCAGCTCGGCATGCGTCTGGGCCAGCGCATCGTGCTGCGCCTTCCAGTCCTTGGTGCGCAGCGACGCATCTTTGAACTGCGCCTGCGCGCTTTCATAAGCCTCCTGCGCCTGGTAGTAAGCGCGCGAGCTTGCTTTCCGGGGCGCCCATAAAGCCTCCGCTTCGCCTTGTAGCTTCTCAAGCGCTTCACCCAGATGTTCGATGCCAGCGGCCGACTGAAACAGCAGGCGACCCAGGTCGTTGGAGGCCGACAAGATGCCGGCGCCCCCCTCGACAAGCGTGGTGTGATCCAGCGCATACATCCGCTCAAAAACCTGCGCCTGAAGGCTACCGAGCCAGGGCGCAAGCGCCGTGTCGGGCAAAGTCGCGTTCTCAGGGGTACGCAGAGTATTTTTGTTGCCCTTGGTGCGATCGAAGGCGAGCTGTTGCGCCGGATCATGGCTCGAGGCCGCTCGTTCAATCACACCCCCCAAGCGCAACTCCGGCATGGGATGCAAAAAGCCCAGCGGGGTGCGCATCGGTATGCCAAACAGCCAATGCCCAATGGCACTGCACACCGTCGACTTGCCGGCCTCGTTAGGACCCACGATGAGGTGGATATCCCTGTCGCTTGCGGGCAGCGACACATGCCGGTCGGTGAATTTTCCGTACCGGATCAGCTTGAGTTCTCGAATTCGCATGGTTCGCAGCGCCTCTGGGTCAAGGTCAGGAAGATGAGCGGGCATCCTGGCCCACGCGAGCCATCAACAAGGGTGTGGCCTCCCGAATTCGCTCGGCCATCTGAGCCTGCGGATCCCGGCGCAGCGCGGACAGCTCGGGTGCCGCCAGCAGCACATCGTGCGGCAGCTTCTCCAGAAGCGCAGCCCAATCGGCCTGCAAGGATTGCACGAATTGCGCATCGTCCAGCGCTGACAAAGCCAGGCCTTCAAGCTCCGCCAGGGCGCCCAGCGCTTCGTCATCAGCGTGTGCGTGAATCACCTTCAAGGGCTGACTGAGCACACAGACTTTTTCGATCCAGATTCGGTCGCCCGCCAGCCCCAACGCCTGGCCGATGACCTCTTGCCGAAGCTGCCCTTCGTCGACGACCAACTCCGCATGAACTGCCGACTGCCCCTTGAAGTTGACCCGCACGGCCAAGGGGCGATTCGCCGGCGCGTCTTCAAGCAAGCCCTGCAGCCCCTGTCCCACCAGGCGGATCGCACCGGTTAGGTCCGCCACCAAAGTGATGTCAACGTCAAGCGCGTGCCAGCGCAGCACGTCCACTTCGAGCCGATCAACCGCGGTGATCTCAGCGCCCTCAGCGGTCACCAAAAGTGCACCTCTGGCACCGAGCTCCCGAATGTGGCGTCCCTGCAGGTTGCCCGGGTAGGCCATGGTCACATCGCCACGCAGCACCCAATGCTCGTGTACATGGCCGAGCGCCCAATACTGGTAGCCCTTGGCCTGCAATTCGACCACCGAGCAAGGTGCGTACTTGGCATGCTCGGAGTTGCCCTCCAGCGCCGTGTGCAACACCCCAATGTTCAGCCAGCCGGCAACAGGCTCCGGGTAGCCGGGCAAAAGATTCTCGGTGGTGGCCGCGACTTTGAAACTGCGCCCATGAAGCGCCACCTTCTTGGCCTCAATCCTGAAGGTTTGCGCCTTGCGGGAAGAAAAGTCATGGACGTTGTCAGGCAGCAGCAAGCCGCGCGTCATCTCGCTGTCGGCGTCATGGTTGCCGTAAAGCAGGTAGACCGCAATCCCGGCCTGGCGCAAACGGCCCATCTGGCGCACGAAGAACAGGCCCGTGTTGAAGTCCTTCCAGTCGCCGTCGTAGACGTCACCGGCAATGACCATGAAGTCCACTTCTTCCTCAATGGCACAACTGACCAGATGCTCAAAGGCATCCCGCGTTGCCGTGCGCAAGCGCTCGACGGGCGCATCCGGATAAGCCGATAGCCCCCTCAAGGGACTGTCCAGGTGAAGATCGGCGGCGTGGATGAATTTCATTGAAATTTGACCAAAAAATGCGGCCTGCCCTCAGAGCCTGACAAGGTCCACCACGTGCACGGAAAAACGGCAACGCCTTCTGGCCGATCGGCTGGGCGCAACGCTCAGGCCAGTCGGCCCAGCAGCAAGAATTCCATCAGCGCTTTTTGCACGTGCAGCCGGTTTTCGGCTTCGTCCCAGACCACCGATTGCGGACCGTCGATGACTTCGGCTTCGACCTCCTCGCCACGGTGAGCGGGCAGGCAGTGCATGAAGAGCGCGTCGGGGCGGGCTGTCTGCATCATCTGGCGGTCCACGCGCCAGTCGGCGAAGGCTTTTTTGCGCGCCTCGTTCTCCGCCTCGTAGCCCATGCTGGTCCAGACATCGGTGGTGACCAGGTCGGCGCCGGCGCAGGCTTGCTGCGGGTTTTGAAAGACCTGGTAGCTGTCGGCTGAACGGATGCCCGCAATGGACTGATCCACCTCGTAGCCACCCGGGGTGCTCAGGTGCACTTTGAAGCCCAAAATTTCGCTGGCCTGCAGCCAGGTGTTGGCCATGTTGTTGCCATCACCCACCCAGGC
>CAIMVC010000158.1 GCA_903844825.1 uncultured Burkholderiales bacterium
GAACGCCTTCGCTGGCATAGCGGTATTCGGCGCGATCCCAGCCCGTTCGACCGTCGATCAAGTCGTTGCCGCCTTCGCCGCGGAAGCGCTCGAAGTTGTCGTCGAAGCCACCGCGCATCGTGTCGTCGAATTTCGTGCCGGCGAGTCCACGAACGCCTGAGAAAGTCAGCGTGCCGAGCGCGATGCTGCCATTGAGCAGGTTACCCAGGTTGGCGCTACCGGTCATCAGGTCGATGTTTAAGCCCAGACCGTTGTTCGTTGCCGTGACGTTGCCGAACTGGACATAGGTCAGGCCGTTGCCGATCACCGTGTCGCTGCCACCGCGCCCGAGCAGCAGGACCTGGGTGCTGTCACCGCTCAAAGGATCGCCGGCATAGCCAAACCAGTTGTCCGTCGCCTGGCTTAGGTCGAACACATCGTTGAAAGCCGTGTCGCCGATGATGCCCACATGGGTCAAGCTGTCCTGGCCCGCCAGTTGGGCGCCCGTCGCCTGGTAATTGACCGTCGCGGTCGCGCCATTGAAGACCAGGTTGATCGGCGACAGCGACCAGTGGTAGCCGACATACACGCCGTCGGCCCAGGGCTGCTGAACGCCATAGGCCGCGATGTCGACCACGTCGCTGCCGCCGCGCAGGTACAGGTACAGGTTGGTGCCGTTGACTGCGTCTGCAGCACCGCTGCTGGTGCGGCCGGTGATCCTGTCGCTGGCGCTGCTGCCGTCTATTTGCTCGATGCCGCTGTAGCTGTCGACACCGGTGTCGCCCGCGACCACCACAGTGCGGGCGCTGAGGTTGACCGTGATGCCGCTGTTGCCTGAATAGTCCAGCGTGTCGTAGTCGGCCGATGTCGAGGGCCAAGGCACCGAGCGCTGCTCGCCGCCGTCGATCAGGTCGCTGCCGGCGCCGCCATAAAAGCGGTCGTTGCCCAGACCACCCAGCAGCGTGTCATTGCCCGCACCGCCGTCCAAGGTGTCGTTGCCGCCGCCACCCCAGGCCCTGTCGTCGCCTGGGCTGAGCGTGATGCGGTCCGCGTAGAGGCTTCCCTCCGCCACCGCAGCCTCGATCGAGATCAGCGTATCGGTCTGCCCATTGGCATCGGTGACCGTGAAGCTCGGGCTACCCCAGGCGGCGCCTGAAAGGTTCAGGGTGTACCCGGAGCCCGCAGATTGGCCGTCGTTGGAGCCGAATCGAGCACGGTCGTAGCCGTCGCCACCGTCCAGGGTGTCGTTCTCTTCTCCGCCACCGAGGGTGTCATCTCCTGAATCGCCGTATACGGTGTCCTGGCCGTAGCTGCCGTACAGCCAGTCGTTGCCGCCTCCGCCATGCAGTATGTCGTCGCCGCCAGCCACGTCGATGGCGTCGTCGCCTGCGCCGGCGTCCACCGTGTCGCGCGTGCCCGTCACCGTGACGACGTCATCGCCGGATGTCAACAACATGTCGAAAGACTCGATCCCTCCGACAGTCTGCACGCCGAACGGCCCCTTCAGGTCCACCTGTGTAGATGGCCCGGAAAAGTCGATGAAGGTATTGGCCAACTGCAGCCCCACGATGGGTGAGGCCGAACTTGAATAGTCGAGCCGGTATACGTCGGCTCCGGCACCTCCGTCAACCGAGTCTGCCCCAGCGGTGCCCACGATCGTGTCGTTGCCGGCGCCACCCTCCAACTGGTTGGCGCCTGCATCGCCGACGATCAAGTCATTGCCATAGCCGCCTTGTACGTTCTCAATGTTGGTCAGCGTGTCGAACTCGACCGCAGCGTTTTGAGGCGCATCGCC
>CAIMVC010000159.1 GCA_903844825.1 uncultured Burkholderiales bacterium
AAGTGCCCATCATTCTGGACGCCAAGCGCGGCGACATCGGCAGCACCGCAGAGCAATACGCCATCGAAGCCTTCGAGCGCTACGGCGCCGATGCGGTCACGCTGTCGCCCTTCATGGGCTGGGACTCGGTGGCCCCTTATTTGAAGTACGAAGGCAAGGGCGCCTTCTTGCTGTGCCGCACCTCCAACCCCGGCGGTGACGACCTGCAAAACCAGCGCCTGGCGTCGATTGAAGGCCAACCGCTGCTGTACGAACATGTGGCCCGCCTGGCGCAAGGCCCGTGGAACCTGAACGGCCAGCTCGGTCTGGTGGTGGGTGCTACCTACCCGGCCGAAATCGAGCGCGTGCGCCAGGTCGCGCCCACGCTGCCGCTGCTCATTCCCGGCGTCGGTGCGCAAGGCGGCGACGCGGTGGCCACCGTGCGCGCCGGTTACCGGGCAGGCGCGCCCATCATCGTCAACTCGTCACGGGCGATCTTGTACGCATCGTCGGGTGAAGACTTTGCAGCGGCGGCGCGACGCGAGGCCACCAAAACGCGTGACGTCCTGCAGGCCGCACGGGCTTGACCTGAGCCGGCGGCTTGCTATGCTGGCGCCATGGCCATGAACCCGCTTGCCGCAGCCCGCTTTGCCCGCCAGGTCGGCTTTGGCCTGGCACCGGACGAAGCCACCCCCGACGACCCGCTGGCCTGGGCCCAGGCCCAGCTCGACAAGGCGCCACCCGTCACTTTTCTGGCCGACCGCCGCGGCGCACTGATGACCGGTCTGCCCGAGGGCTTGCGCCTGCTGGACAGCCAGAAAGACGCCACGCTGGCCATGCAAGGCCATTGGGACGCCGAAAAAAACACCTTTGAACAGTCGCGCAAATTGCCGCGTCCCGAATGGGAAAAGCTGCGCTATGAAACGGTGGACCTGCCCTACTGGCGGCTGGAGCCCTGGAAAGAAGTGCTGGCGCGGGGCGCTATGGCCGTCAACGGACCGGCCCCGGTGTTCGAGCGTTTCTGGCACTTCTGGACCAACCACTTCACGGTGGCGCCGGCCACCAACAACATCAACGCACTGGTCGGCCCCTACATGCGCATGTTGCGCGACCGCATGAGCGGCAATTTTCGCGACATGCTGTTTGAGGCGGTCACGCACCCGGCCATGGTGCTGTACCTGGACAACGCCATCTCCACCGGCCCCGGCTCTCAAAACAGCCAGTACGAGTTGCGCCAGAACGGCAAGGTCAAGCACAGCATCAATGAGAACCTGGGGCGCGAACTGCTGGAGCTGTTCACGCTCAGCCCGGCCGCCGGTTACAGCCAGGCCGATGTGATGGCCGCTACTTTTATTCTGACCGGCTGGGGCGTGCACAAACCTTCAGACACCTGGAACAAATCAGGTGCGCCTTACGGCAGCTACTTCGACTTCGGCCGCCATGAGCCGGGCGGCCACCGCGTGATGGGCAAGTCCTACAGCGCCTTTGTGCGCAACGACGGCAAGCTCAATGACCTGATTGATGACTTGGCCGCCCACCCCGCCACGGCGCAGCATATTTGCCTCAAGCTGGCCACGGCTTTCATCGCCGACGAGCCCGCGCCCGATGCGGTGGCGCGGCTGGTGTCCGTGTTCATGCAAAGCAAGGGGCATCTGCCCAGCCTGCACAAGGCGGTGGTGGCCGAGGTGGCACGCGCGGGTGCCAATGCGCGCAAATTTCAGCTCCCCGAAACCTGGCTGTGGAGCATCTACCGCATGACCGGCGCCGAGTTGCCGGTGGTGCCGCCGCAGCGCGAGCTGCGCGGCGAGCGCTTGCACGACATCCTGAGCGAGCTGGGTCAGCCGGTTCATTTTTGTCCGCAGCCCAACGGCTGGTCGCTGCAAAGCCGTGACTGGATCTCCAAGGAGATGCTGGACCGGCGCGTGCGTTACGCCTTTCAATTTGCCAACCGCGTGCGCCAGCCCGGCACCCTGATGCAGGTCTTGCAACGCCAGCAGGGCGCTGGCCCGCTCGCGCAGCAATTGCGCGCGGCCGGCGCTGTGGCTGAAGGCCCGGCACGCCGCGGCATCTGGGCCGCTTTCCTGACTTCACCCGACATGCTCTGGAGCTGACGCGCATGCAAAGACGACATTTTCTGGGCGCCGGGGCCAGCCTCACACTGGCCGGCAGCCCGCTGCTGGCGGGCGCGCACAGTCAGACCACTGCTTACGGACAGCGCCGCCTGCTGGTGCTGATGCTGCGCGGCGGCATGGACGGTCTGTGCGCCATACCGCCCACCGGCGACCCCCGGCTGCAGGCACTGCGCGCCAACCTGGTGCCCGCACAACTGCTGCGCGGCAATGACTTTTTTGGCGTGCACCCGGCGCTGCCCACCTTCGCATCGCTGATGGCCGAGG
>CAIMVC010000160.1 GCA_903844825.1 uncultured Burkholderiales bacterium
CCCACTTGAGCGACTCGCGCTTGAAGTAGTCGCCAAAGCTCCAGTTGCCCAGCATTTCGAAGAAGGTGTGGTGGCGGGCGGTGTAGCCCACGTTCTCCAGGTCGTTGTGTTTGCCGCCAGCGCGCAGGCAGGCCTGCACTGACGCTGCCCGAACGTAAGTGCGCTTGTCACTGCCTAAAAAATCGTCCTTGAACTGGACCATGCCCGAGTTGGTGAACATGAGCGTCGGGTCGTTGCCCGGCACCAGTGGACTGGACGGCACCACCGTGTGGCCTTTGGACGCGAAGAAATCAAGAAAAGTCTTGCGGATGTCAGCGACGGTGAAGTTGGGTTGGCTCATGGGGCTTTGGCGCTTTTTGGGCTTTTGGGGCTGTTGGGGCTTGTGGGGGTCTTAGCGGTTGGCTTGGGGCTTGCCGCGTTGAACGGGTGACAGCCCTTGCCCAGTGGCAGTAGGCTGTTCCCGCGGTCGCAACGACAACCCGCGATTATAAGTTTCGGCCCCAGCCGTGCTGCCCGCTAACGGTCGCCCCGCCTGCACATGGCGCAGGACCAGCAACCCGCGCCCGACCCATGCGCCTAATTGAGCGCTTTCCAGCTGCCATCCGGCTGGCGGCAAGCCGTGCCGTACACCGTCTCTGGCCTGCCACCCACCACGGCCTGCACCGTGTACTCGCGGCAGGGGCCGGCGGCCGCGTCGAAGGTGCGGGTTGGCGTCACGGTGTACTGGTTGCGGGTGTCCGGATTGACCCAGCGGGAGGGCACGCTGGTGCGCACATTCTCCAGCGCGTAGGCGGTCTTCAGGCGATCACTGTCGTCCATGGAGCGGCCGACGTTGCCACCCACCGACGCGCCTATCATCGCGCCCAAAATAGTCGCCACCGTGCTGCCGCTGCCGTGGCCAATCTGCGAACCCAGGGCGCCCCCCAGCAAGCCGCCAATGACCATGCCGCTTTGCTCTTGCGGACCTTGAAAGTTGCTGCACGCGCCCAGCGACAAGGCCAGCGCGGCAGTAAGAAGGGATGTGTGAAGCCGTCTCATGCTGATCTCCTGATGGCAAAAAAATCGGGTTGAACCCGATCCAAACTATCAGCGATCCATGGGCTTGGAATCTTGATGCAGGACAACAAACACCCCGCATCGGGGCTCTGCTGCCGAGCAAGCTGATGCGCAAGCGTTGAGCTAGCTGGCGCCCGCATCGGGAGCGCGAGGCTCCCGGCGGTACGGCTGTGCCAGCTCCTATAATCCACGGCATGCGGGTGTAGTTCAATGGCAGAACGGCAGCTTCCCAAGCTTCATACGAGGGTTCGATTCCCTTCACCCGCTCCAGATTTGGCATTCATAGTCCGCCATATAGACCCAATAATTCAATAAAATCAGAGTCTTACGGTAACAAAATCTGTCAAGTTACGTCATAAGCACCCATTGCAAGCGATTTCGGTAAGCATGGGGAACAAATTCCAAGAAAAATGGCAGAGTTTTCTCTGTTCCCCTCTTGTACCCCTCTTGTACCCCAACTACGCTGCCTTGCACATCTGCTTGCTTCCTTGCTGACAAACTCCGTTCGCGTTTTACCGATGCCGGGGGTCCTTTACCTCGAACTTTCACCAAGCGGCTCCAAGCGTTGGTTCTGGAAATATCGTTTTGGCGGCAAGGAAAAACGCCTTTCCCTTGGCAACTACCCCACGGTAAAACTCAAAGACGCGCGCACCGCCCGAGACGACGCACGCAAGCTACTGTCCCAAGGAGTCGACCCTACGCAACGACGCTAGCTTGACAAGGCAACATCTCGCATCAGTTCTGCCAACACATACGAGAAAGTAGCGCGCGAGTTTCTATCAGTCAAGACAAAGGAGTGGAGCGAAGCGCACAGCATCAAGTGGATCCGCTTGCAAGAAAGCAATCTTTTCCCGCGGATGCGAATTTTGTGCAACGCTGATGGCCTTTGGCTGTGACAGAAAGGCTCTGCAAAAACAAATAAGAGACCCCAAAAATGAAGGCGTACTAGGCCTCGTAAATTCACGATACATCGATATTGACGACATGGCACTGCTGAAGACCGCGAACACAGTGCGTGCGCGTGTATCGGGGTGTCGGTCACTCTCGGCCACCGCAGTACAGCGAAGCTGGGGCTACGACGCCTTCAACGCGGGGCTCTTGATTTTTTGAACCATTTAAAGCACAACATGAGTCGATTCGTTCTTGTGGGTGTGATTGCCTGCTGCGGGCTGCGGGCTGCCTGCTGCGAGCTGCCGCCAAGGTGGGGCACAAGGCGGCGGTCGGTGTCGACAGCGCGCGGCTGGCAAGCGCACCTTTGCTGTTCGCCAAGCCAGAGTCCTGCGGCAACCCAGGGTCAAGGGTGAATCGTGATGGCGCGGTTGGTTGCGTCTGTCCATACCTGGCGAATGGCTTGGGGTGACAGGTGAGTCTCGAAGTGTCCATCCGGGCCACCTACCGCTGTGAACAACTCGGGGTACACCATATACAGCGCTGCCATCTGGTCCCAAAGCAGCGACTTGCCGATACGACGCAGGCAGCAGTCGATGGCCCAGTAGTCGGCGGCTGGCACGGCCTCGCCCAACGAGCCTGTGGGAGCTTTGCCCATCAGCGCTTGTCGCAAGGTGTTGGGGAGCCCTGTGGGTGCCAAGCCCTCTACCATGGCAAGCGTCGGCCCGTACACCTGTCGTTCAAGGTTGCGCGGGCTGCTGTCGATCGGTGTGCGCGGAACGTCCACAAAAGCGTGGCGCAGACCGGGCAGCTGTTCGGTTGCCGCTTTCCGGCACGCCGGCAAGTCGTAGCCGCAATTGAAGGATGTCTTGATCACCACGCCAGGCGCTTGCGCCTTTTCTCGCTGCCCCATGATCACCACCTGGCCGATCTTGTGCCGAATCAGCGGACTGTACCCGACGAAGCTTGAGTAGGGCCCGAGCAGCAGCACATCGACCTGCTGGCAGGGTGCCAGCGCGTCCTGCACCAGTTGAGCGTTGAACACGCCGGCTGCTGGGTTGGGCATGAGTTCCGGCAGGCCCAGCCCCAGGCCGTGGTGCATCAGGCGGCGCGAGTCGGGAAGAAAGTCGCCCCATTGACGATCGATCACGGCATCTGGTACCTGGGTAGCAGCGCCGATGATGACCGGCACATGGCGTTGCTGGGGTTCGGCGATGAGACGCGCCAGCGCCGCGGCCCCGATGTCAGCCTTGACCACACCCTCGGTGACCAGGATGGCCGCCACATGGCGATTGCCCATCACCAGCGGTATGGCCATCATGTCGTCGAGGTCGAAGTCGGTGTCGATCAAGGTGCACGAGGGGATCGCCGGTACAGCGGCCGATGCTGCGTGGGTGTGACTGACCAGTGTGCACCCAAGCACCAGCGCCATCGTGAAAAATTGCAGGATGGCGACCTGAAAAGCAGAAGTTAGCTTTGTGCGAGTCATCGTGTCAGTATAGGGGGCGGCCCGGCCCTGCCCACCCGCTTCGCGCAGTGCTGCTGCCTACAATAGCAGTTCCCTGCGCCGTCGGGGTTGGCGGGGCATCGAGTTCTTGATTTAATTCGTTACCTTGGAGCTTTGTATTTCTGCCATTGACGAGCCTCCCGTGACACCCTTGTTTAAGCTCTCCAGGCGCAGCTTCATTCGCATGGTTGGCTCTGCTGGTGTATTGCTGGTGCAAAACCGCCTGTCGGCCGCTGACGCCCCACAGGTCGGATCTGACTGGAGCGACGGGCCCGGCCGGGCCCGTCACCGCATCGAGGGCGTTGCCAAGGTTACCGGGCAGAAAATCTACGCACGCGACTTCCGTGCAGCCGACATGCTTGGCTGGCCCGGCAACGAATGCGTGGCCATGGTGTTGCGCGCTAACGAGTCGGGCCGCGCCTTGCGAAGCATTAACCTAGCCATGCTGCCTACCGACCTGCAGCCCCTTGCCGTCGTCACCGGCGATCGGCTCAAAGCTGATGGCATCACTGCGCCCCATGGCTTTTCATCACCTGAGCCGTGGCCCAGTGGCTTGCTGGTGATGCCCGGGCAACGACCGATTTATTTGGGCCAGCCTGTGGCTATCCTGATATTCGACAACCACCATGTCTTCAGGCGAGCCAAGGCGGTTCTTCAATTCAATGCCGACGTCATTGTTTATGGGGAGGCGGTTGCCACCCCCGCTGCATCCTGGGCCGAATCGCACGCGACTCACTTAACGCGTTATGCAGACAATGGCAAGGAGCTCTTTTCCCGGGTTGGGCAGGGTCCCTCCGATCCGTCGGCCCGCCATCCGTCTGCGGTAGATGTCGAAGCACTGCGAGTCAGGGGTCTGATCGGGCAGGTGTTCGAACGGCCAGACGTCCGCGTGGTCGAGGGTCGGTATGACACCCAAGTCGTGGACACGATGTTCATGGAGCCCGAGGCGGGCTTGGCCTGGCTGGATGTCCCACAGCAGACCCTGCACCTGGTGATGGGCACCCAGTCCACCAATGGTGATTTAGCTGGCATTGCGCAGTTGTTTCAGACACCGGGCCGTATCTCGCCTGTGCGGCAGATCGAGCTGAACGCCTGCTACCCGGGCGGGGGCTTTGGCGGACGCGACATGTCGGTGTTTCCGCTCCTGCTGGCGCTAGCTGCTGCATATGCCTCGCCCACGGGCCAGCGTGCGGTGCGCTTAGCCTACGACCGTTTCGAGCAATTCCAGGCTGGCCTGAAGCAGCTCGATTCAGCGGCCACACAGCGCATCGCGCTGGACAGCCGGGGCCAGTTGTTGGCCATGGAGAGCCGACTCACGCTGCACACCGGTGGCCTAGAGAACTACAGCCAGCACGTGGCCCGACTGGCGGCCTACAGCGGCACCGGTGCCTACCGTGTAGATTGCGCTGCGGTCGATGCGCATACGCTACCTACCGCGGGTGTGTTGGCCGGCTCGATGCGCGGCTTTGGCGGGACGCAGGCCCACTTTGCGATCGAGTCCCTTATGGATGAAGCAGCGCAGACCCTGGGCCGCGATCCGATCGAACTGCGGGCGCAGAACGCGCTTCGGCAGGGCGACCGCAGTATCACCGGTGCGCCGCTGGCGCAGACCATCAGCCTGGTCGAAATCTGCCGCCTCGCCCGTACCAGTGCACTGTGGCAAGACCGGCCGACCGCCCGGGCCCAGGCCGCAGCCGATGGACAACTTTACGGCCTTGGCTTTGCGCTCGCCAACCAGGCCTATGGCACGGGCGTGGATGGTGTGATGGCTGAAGTGGCCATCGGACCCGATGGCGCCCTGACAATGCGCAGCAACAGTGTGGACATGGGCAATGGCTCTGCGACCACGCTGGCGCTCAGCACAGCCAGGTATGCAGGCTCCAACGCGTCCACTGTGGTCATGGGCGAGGCCTCGCGCTTTGAGGCACCGCTGGGGTTTGACCTTGGCTTGCCGGCCAGGCAGGCTCAGTGGGAGAACCCGCGCTGGACCGCCGCGTTCGCCTTGTCTTCGAGTGCCTGTATCACGGCTCACCACCAGGTGCATGTGGTGGAGCAGGCGACGCGGGTGCTTTTGCACAGCGCTTTACTGCCTGCCGCCGCCAGCCTGTGGGAGCAGTCGGTGGAATCCCTGCACCGGACAACGCGCTGGCAGGCGGGCCTGCTGCACCTACCGGGGCGACCTCAATCGCGGCCGCTGAGCCTGACCGAACTGGCGCGGCGCCTGCATCTCTTGCAGCTACCCGCCGCAGTCATGGCGCATGCTGTTTTTCAGGGGCGCTGGGTGCAGGCCCGGTTCCGGGTGGATGGCTGGCAGGACACCCTGCCGCTCGATGGCCTTGCCACGCGGCTGGCTGGCGCGTCGCACTGGCGCTGCCACGACCGCACCCACACCGAGCCGCCGCTGCCCGAGTCCGGGCGGTATGGACGCAGCCTGTATGCCCCCTCGGGCGCGTTGGTGGCTGTGCGTGTTGATTCGGCAACCGGTTCCGCGCAGGTGGTGGCTGTGGAGTCCTTCTTGGAGTCTGGTCGGGTGCTTCAGCCCGATCTGCTGGAAGGGCAGGTGCAGGGCGCGGTGGCCATGGGCATCGGCTACGCTTTGTTGGAGCAATTGCCGCCGCTGGCTGGTGGTGCTGGCGAGGGCGACTGGAACTTGCACCGCTACCGCGTGGCCCGATCGGCCGACATTCCCTTGAAACATCTGCGAATGCACCTGTTGTCTACCACCGAGCCCGTCAGTCGCGGCATCGCCGAGGCTGCGCTGTGCCCTATCGCGCCCGCAGTGGCTAACGCCGTGGCCGATGCCACGGGTCATCGGTTTCGTAGCCTGCCGATCACGGCCGAGCAGATCAAGACGGCCCTAGGCTCCCGCATATGACGCCCACGACCACACCTTATCAAGTCATCAGCCTGTGCATCAATGGCAAGTCGCTACGCCACGAGGTGGCGACCGACATGAAGCTCATCGACTTTCTCCATGAGGATCTTGGCCTCACCGGCACCAAATTTTGCTGCGGCCTCGGCGTATGCCAGGCTTGTACGGTTCTGGTGCGCAGTTCACACACGGCACTGGCTGAACCCATGCTGGCCTGTGTGACGCCGGTGAGTGCGCTGGACGGTCAGCTGATTGACACCGTGGAGGGCGTGGTAGGTCCAAACGGCCTGGCATCGGTTCAGCAGGCATTTTTGGCGCACTTCGCCTTCCAGTGCGGATACTGCACACCAGGCTTCGTGATGGCCACCGTGGCACTGCTTGCGCGCTTGAAGGTCCAACCTGTACATGTGGCGCAGTTGGACGAGGCGATCGAAGCTGCCCTTGGCGCCCATGTGTGCCGCTGCACCGGTTATGCCAGATACCACCGGGCAGCGCGCGAACTCGCCATGCAGGTGTTGCGGGGCTGAACATACTGAGCCGCCGCGCCGCGCATTCACCCTACATCCGGCGGTTGGCAGCTAGCGGCCGCCGGTTCATTTTTTCCATGCGAGATCAATCCCTGCTTGATGGCTTCGTAGCAAGTGGGTATTCGGGACGACCGTGAACGCTGATTCCGGCAGACCGTGAACGTTTTGGGGTAGTGACCGGAATCACCGTTCACGACACCGGAAAGCTTGTTCACGAGGCCGGAATCAGGTCTTGCAGCGTGTGACGTTGCGCATATTTCCCAAACCCACGCGGGTAGTCTCGACAGCTTTGCTGGAGTGGGCATGCCCGATACCCGAAGGATCAATATGCGCAAGACACGGGACGTTCTGCGTCTCAAACTTCAAGTCCGGCACTCCCACCAGCAAACCGCCGCCGCCCTGGATATTTCCAAAGGCGTCATCACGAAGTACCTCACCCTGGCCAGTGCAGCCGGCCTGGATTGGCCGCAAGTCCAGGGCCTTGATGACACTGCCCTGCACAATCGCCGGCAGTTGGCAACAGAAAAAAAAGGCCCGAAGCGATTCGGGCCTTTTTTCTTGTCGATCATCAGGGTAGCCCGCGCGCAGGGCCGCCCCGGTCGGCGCTGACTTGCCGCTTAAAACGCCAGCGTCACGCCGGTCTTGGCCTGCAGCTGCTCGGGCGTCACGCCCGGGGCCATTTCGATGACTTTCAAGCCCTGCGGCGTGACGTCCATCACGGCCAAGTCGGTGATGATGCGGTCGACCACGCCCACGCCGGTGAGCGGCAGGGTGCACTGGGTGAGGATCTTCAGGTCTTCGGTGCCGTCTTTCTTTTTGGCGACATGCTCCATCAGCACGATCACGCGCTTGACGCCGGCGACCAGGTCCATGGCGCCGCCCATGCCTTTGACCATCTTGCCCGGAATCATCCAGTTGGCCAGGTC
>CAIMVC010000161.1 GCA_903844825.1 uncultured Burkholderiales bacterium
GGCATGCAGGTGCTGGTCTACACCCCCGACCAGCCCGACCTGTTTGCCCGCATCTGCGGCTACTTTGACCAGACCGGCTTCAGCATCCTCGACGCCAAGATTCACACCGCCAACAACGGCTACGCGCTCGACACCTTCCAGGTCGTCAGCCCGACTCTGGCCGAGCACCTGCGCGAGCTCGCAGCCATGGTGGAGGTCGAGCTCAGCCGCACACTGGAGAGCCCGGGCCCCTTGCCTGCGCCCGGCAAAGGCCGGGTGTCGCGCCGAGTCAAAAGCTTCCCGATTGCGCCGCGCGTGGACCTGCGCCCCGACGAAAAAGCCCAGCGCTGGCTGCTCACGGTATCGGCCAGCGACCGCGTCGGTCTGCTGTACTCCATCGCTCGGGTGCTGGCCGGCCACCGCATCAACCTGCAACTGGCCAAAGTCACCACCCTGGGCGAGCGGGTGGAAGACACCTTCCTGATCGACGGGCCCGAGTTGCAGCAAAACAAAGCGCAAATTGCAATCGAAACCGAACTGCTCGAAGCCCTGAAGGCTTGACCCAAGCTGGGCCGAAGGCTGACATGCCATGACGACGAGGCCGTGCGCAGCCGCCTGAGCCTGCTCATCAGCACTGTCAGGCTGCGGGTGCACGGCTGGGCCGACCCGCAGACCTTCCTCTGCGAGTTCGACCGACAAGGCACTGGGGCGGTCGTCCTGGACGTACGGATGCCGGGAATCTGCGGACTGACCGTGCTGCAAACACTCAAGGACCAGGCGCATCACCTGGGCCGGCACGATCTCGTCGCTGGTCACCATCCATGCTGGTCGGCGGCGGGATGCCCATCAAAGTGGGGGCAGAGACTATTGGCACTTTTGGCACGGCAGGCATTGGCGACGCCCCTGGAGGCCCCCTGGACGAAGCCTTCGCCCTGGCTGCGATCGATAAAGTCAAAGACCAGCTGAAATGAGCAGGCCAGTCCTGGCCTGGCGGATCAGACCTCGCACAACTGGATCAAGGTTCAAGTCGAATATCTGCCTGTTGGGCCCCGCAGCAAGCCGATGAGTCCGCCACAAGTGGCTCTGACGCGGCTCGGCAACGCGCTGGCGAAAACCAAGACGGCGCTGGCCGTCCTAAAAAGAGCGGCAGCGTACTTCGCGCGGGACGCGATGTGAGGTACGCGTGGAGCGACTGCAGCCGAGGTCAATGGCCGTTCAGCGACGGCGTAGCAAATCCACCAGCAGCCAGATCGACACGCCGGCAATCGCCACAAAACACACAAACGACCAGTTCGCGATTGACAGCGTCAAGAACGTCCAGTCGATCTTGGTGCAGTCGCCACTGCCCTTGAAGATCATGGGGATGGCGCGCTTGAGCGGAAAGGTTTCGATCATTCCGTAGAAATCACGACCGCAAGAAAATACCTCGGGCGGAAACCACTGCAGCCAGCTCTGGCGAGCCGCCACAAAAGCGCCAAAACCCGACAGCAGCAAGACGGCGCCACTCGCGGGCAGCAACACAGGCTTGCGCCGGCTCAGAGCGCCCAGACCAGCGACCAGCGCCACAAGCACCAGCGCGTAGCGTTGAACAATGCACATCGGGCAAGGCTCCAGACCCACCACGTGCTGCAAATACAGACCAAAGGCCAACAAGGCCGCGCTGACCAGGGCCAGCAAGCCCAGGCTGCGACGGGTCTGAATCCTCGGGTTAGTCAAAAACATCCGTGCCCTTTTGAAAAAATGCATCGATGCTGCGTATTGTTGCCCAAGGACACTGCCACGCCGAAACCGCTCGTGAAAAAACAAACTGGCGTGCGGCGCTCACAAGCCAGCCGCCGTCCACCGGTCAGCTCGCCTGTCATCTTGCCTGTCGCCTTGCAGATGAGCGCCAACAAAGTCCAGAAAACTGCGTACGGCGGGTACTTGCCCACGGCGCGAAGGAAAAACGGCATGCACCATGCCAGGCGGCGGTGCCCAGCCCGGTAAAACAGGCACGAGAAGCCGAGCCTGTAACTCGGCCTGAACCAGCTGATCAGGCAAGCAGCTGATACCCGTGCCCGCTAGCACCGCCAGCTTGAGGGTTTGCAGGTCGTCCGCGACATAACGCGGGCGATGCTCAAACGCAAACTCCTGACCTTCCGGGCCCAGCAGGGGCCAGACGCTGTCGCCCTCGGAGCTGGTGACGGACATGCCCACCGTGTCGAGCCTGGCAAGCTCCTGGGGCGATGCCGGCGGCCCCTGCCGGCGCAACTGCTCAGGGCTGGCCAGCAAATGACTTTGCGTAGGGCCCAGCTGCTTGACGACCAGACTGCCGCTGTCGTCAAGCGTGGGACGCACCCTGAACGCCACATCAATGCCCTCCTCCACCAGATCAATCACCCGGTTGGTCACACGCATGTCCACACGCACTTGCGGATGCAACTCCAGATAAAGCGGAATCAGGGCACCCAGCGAACTCTGCGCCAGGGTGACCGGACAGCTAATGCGCAAGCTGCCGCGCGGCTCGACCTGCAAATGGGCCACTGCCTCGGCGGCGGCCAGCGCCTCATCGCGCATGGCGCTGCAGTGGCGCAGATAGATCTCACCGACCCCGGTCACCGAAAGTTTGCGGGTGGTGCGCTGCAACAAACGAACCCCCAGCCGCGCCTCGAGCTCAGCGACCCGGCGTGACAGACGCGACTTGGGCAGGCCAAGCGCACGGGCGGCACCAGCAAAACTACCGCGATCGACCACCTCGGCGAAGTAAAGCATGTCGTTCAAATCTTGCATGAATGAAATCAAGTGGCTGAAAAACGTTAATTGTCTCACCCATAGGACAATAAAGCTCATTTTTGCCGACTTATCAAGCGATTGACCCACTGGCACACTACAGCTCTTCGGTCAAGCAGCCGACTTGCCCCCGTGGTTCGAGTCAGCCAGGACCCTCGTCAACCTTCTTTTTTGGAAAAACACAGCATGGCCAAACTTCTTCACATTGACTCCAGCATCCTGGGCGACAACTCCGTGTCGCGTCAACTGACGGCGCAGATCGTCGATTCCTGGAAAGCCAGCCATCCTGGCACCGACGTCAGCTACCTGGACCTGGCAATCGATACCCCCAGCCACCTGTCGGCGGATTCGCTCGGTTTTCGTCTGCCCGCCGGCTCGGCGCTGAGCGATGTGCAAATGCGCGAGAACGCAGTCTCTGAAGCCCTGGTGTCGCAGTTTCTGGCCTCGGACGTGATTGTCATCGGCGCACCGCTGTACAACTTTGCGATTCCAAGCCAGCTCAAGTCATGGATCGACCGCATCGCCCAGGTCGGTCGCACCTTCCATTACACCGACAAAGGGCCTCAAGGCCTGGCCGGCGGCAAGACGGTGATCGTGGCATCAACCCGTGGTGGTGTGTACTCGACCACGGAAGCTTCGCGCGCGATGGAGCACCAGGAAAGCTATCTGCAGGCCGTGTTCGGCTTCCTGGGCATCACCGACGTGCGCTTTGTCCGCGCCGAGGGCTTGGCCATGGGCGACGCCATGCGGGCCCAGGCGCTGGCCGCCGCGAGCCAGCACATCAGCAGCCTGCACGCACCCGCGGCTGTCGCTTAAATCCCGAACGCCGGCCTGGACCGGCGGCGGGCTGCGCTGCGGCTGCCGACCGTTCCCATGAAAAAAGCCCGTCAATATTGAGACGGGCTTTTTTTCATGAGAAAGGACCAAGCCGAGGGCACTTGACGGGCTTCCTCCAGCGCGAGGCAAAAACCAATTAGGCCGAGCTGACCGAGAGCAAACCAGTCAAGCAGGCGCCGGCCATCTGCCATCACCACACGCCCGGCGTTCAGGCATGACCCGAAAAAACGCTGAAGCTCAGCCTTCGCTGGTGGTCGGCGGGGTAGTGACGGGGGGCGTTGCTGGCGCGGCCGTTCCATTGAGCGTAGCGTCAAGCGCCTTGCAGGAGGGAGCGCAGACGGCCTGAGCTTTGCCCAGCACCTTGCGCGTGCCCATCATCGAGCGCGGGCGGTGCTTGCCGCACATGAAGCACGACATGGTCGCGCTGCCAAAGGAAGTGGTCGCCACAAAGGGAGAGCCCGACACCTTGGATTTGTAACGCAGGCCGTCCGGCAGGACGGCGGTTTTGGTTTCAGATCTTGCCACTGGCGTTGCCTTCTTTCGGTTGGCGCATTGCGCGCACGAACGTTGTAGTCTGGCGGCCGATAGAACATCGGCCTCAACCGATCATTTTACCGCCGAATGCAAAATTCCATCTGCAACACCTTTCGCCAACAGCCAGATCAAGGCATCCAGCCTGACCCGTCTACCGCGCCTTGACCCTAAACTCCAGGCCTGATTCCTACCCGAGCCGCATTGAATGCCCACCAGTTCCACGCCAACGCCAGCAAAGCCGCCACCCGACTGCGACAGCGACGGGATTGACCTGCCCCTGAGTGGGCTGCGCGTGGTCGAGTTCACCCACATGGTCATGGGCCCTGCCTGCGGCATGGTCCTGGCCGACATGGGGGCCGAAGTGATCAAGATCGAACCCATCCAGGGCGATCGTACGCGCGGACTGCTCGGCTCCGGCGCAGGCTTTTTTTCAATGTTCAACCGTAACAAGAAAAGCCTGGCGCTGAATCTGCAGGACACCCAGGGCGCCGAGATTGCTCGCAACTTGTGCCTGAGCGCCGACGTGGTGCTGGAAAACTTCAAACCCGGCACCATGCACCAGTGGGGCCTGGACTACAGCAGCCTGTGCGCGCTCAATCCGAAGCTGATTTACGTCAGCCACAAGGGATTTCTGCCAGGTCCGTACGACCATCGCACCGCGCTCGATGAGGTGGTGCAGATGATGGGAGGCCTGGCTTATATGACGGGCCGCTCGGGCGACCCGCTGCGGGCGGGCGCCAGCGTCAACGACATCATGGGCGGCATGTTCGGAGCCCTTGGCGCGCTGGGCGCCCTAATCCGCCGAGGCATCACTGGCAAAGGCATGCAAGTGCAGTCAGCGCTGTACGAAAACAACGTCTTTTTGGTCGGCCAGCACATGCTTCAGTACGCCATCACCGGCAAGGCCGCTGCCCCCATGCCCGAGCGAATTTCGGCCTGGGGAATCTATGACGTTTTCACGGTCAGGGACGGGGCGCAGATTTTTCTGGCCGCCGTCCGCGACGCGCAGTGGGGCACTTTTTGCGACGCCCTAGGCTTTGACGACTTGAAAGCCGAGCCGCGCTACGCCACCAACAACCAGCGCGTGACCGAGCGCGCCACGCTGCTGCCGGCGCTGCGCGAGCGCCTTGCGCCTCGCAGCGCCGTCGACCTGGCGGCGCTGTTTGAACATGCCGGTTTGCCTTTTGCCCCGATCAAGCGGCCCGAAGAGTTGTACGACGACGTGCATTTGCAGGCCACCGGCGCCCTGGCTGACATCACCCTTCCTGATGGACCAAGGGCTGGCCAGACGGCAAAGAGTCCACTCTTGCCCCTGACCCTGAATGGGCAGCGGCTCGGCGTTCGGCTCAGTCCGCCGACCATCGGGCAACACAATGACGAATTGCTGGTCAGACTCGGCTACAGCGACATCGAGATCGCCGGTCTGCGTTTGCGCGGCGCCCTAAAATAAGTGCAAAGCACCTCAAAGCATCCTGGGCCGTCACAGCCCCTACGAAAGAAAACACATGGCACGCCTCGTCAAATGCATCAAACTCGGGAAAGAAGCCGAGGGTCTGGACTTTCCTCCGTACCCCGGTCCCCTTGGCAAAAGGCTCTGGGAGGAAGTGAGCAAAGAAGCCTGGGCCGAATGGATGAAACAGCAAACCATGCTGGTTAACGAAAACCGCCTGAATCTGGCAGATGCCCGCTCCCGTCAATACCTGGCGCGCCAGATGGAGCGCCATTTCTTTGGTGACGGTGCCGACGCCGTGGCGGGATACGTGCCCCCCAGCGCTTGAGACCTGACACGGGCTGGCACTGGTCGGTCTGCGCCGGCCGTTTGAGCACCGACCGCCAGCATGGCTGAGCCCTTGCAGTGGCTACCGGACGGAACCCCTTACAGTCCGCGCTTTGAAGATCGCTACCGTAGCGAGGCCGGAGGTTTGGCGCAGGCGCACCAGGTTTTTTTTCAGGGCTGCGGCCTGCCCGAGGCCTGGGCCGGCCAAGCCCAGTGGCGCATGCTGGAAACCGGTTTTGGCCTCGGTCTGAACTTTCTGGTGACTTGGCAGGCTTGGCGGGCGGACCCCTTGCGGCCCAAAATTCTTCACTTTGTCGCCACCGAGGCCTACCCTGTCAGCGCCAGCGATCTCCTGCAGGCCAGCCAGGCCCACCCGCCATTGCAAGCCCTGGCCGAGCAACTGAGCCAACGCTTTGAGGGCTTGCTGCCGGGCGTGCACCGGCTGGTTTTTGAGTCTGGCCGGGTGCTCTTGAGTCTTTGCATTGGCGAGACACGCCAGCAGCTGCGCGAGCAGAATTTTGAGGCCGACAGTATTTTTCTTGACGGCTTCAGCCCGAGGCGTAACCCCGACATGTGGGACGCGCAGACGCTCAAAGCCGTGGCGCGTTGTGCCCGCCGCGGCACCCGACTGGCGACCTGGAGCGTCGCCCGCAGCGTGATCGACGGCCTTCGGCAAGCCGGCTTTGCTGTAAGCAAGACGGCCGGCGTGGCACCCAAGCGGGACAACTTGCAGGCCACCTTCGATCCACATTGGGAGCCCAAGACAACACGCACACCCGCCAGAGCCGCCGCCGCGGCACCGGGCCGCTGCATCGTCATCGGTGCGGGTCTGGCCGGTGCGGCCTGCGCCTCAAGTCTGGCCCGACGCGGCTGGCAGGTCACGGTGCTGGACGCCCACGACACGCCTGCGGGCGGCGCATCAAGCCTGCCTGCCGGGGTGATCGCTCCGCACGTCTCGCCAGACGACAGCGTGCTGTCGCGCCTATCCCGAAGCGGCTTGCGCGCCACCTGGCAGGAAGTCGTTGCGCGCCTTCAGCCAGACATCGACTGGCAGAGCAGCGGCGTGCTGCAGCGCCGCTTTGACACCAGCAGCCAATTGCCGCCAGACTGGCCCGCCGCCGGGCACCACTGGAGTCGGCTGGCAGGCGCCGAACAGGCAGCCGCCCTGCACGTGGCCGAAGCCGACGCCCTGCCCCCAGCACTGTGGCACGCCGCAGGCGGCTGGATCAAACCGGCCCGACTGGTTCAGGCCCTGCTGCAGCAAGCGAGCATCACGACCCGGCTGGGGGTTCAGGTTTCACACCTTCAACGGATCCGCCCCGATGTCTGGCAAGCCCGAAATGCGGCCGGTGATTGTCTGGCCGAGGCGGAACTGGTGGTGCTCGCTGCTGGCGTTCACAGCGCTGCGCTGAAGGCCAGCGCAGACGCCGCAATGGGCATCGCCAACGCGTCTGGCCTGGCCCTGCAGGCCATCCGCGGCCAGGTGACTTGGGGCGAACTTGGTGAGACGGCGAACACCGGCGCCGGGCATGGCCTTGCGCACTTTCCCGTTAACGGCCACGGCAGCTTTATCCCCGACTTCAACAGCGCCAACGGCCGCAGCTGGCTCATGGGCGCCAGCTTCGATCGCAACAGCAGCAGTGCCGACGTCCTGCCCCAGGATAGGCAGGACAATCTCGCGCGCCTAAGAACCCTGCTGCCTGGCGCCGCCAAAAGTCTGGGGCTTGACGCCGGCAATACCCAGGTCAGGGACTGGGCCGGTGTACGCTGCGTGTCGCCCGACCGCTTGCCCCTGGTCGGTCCGGTGGCGCCCGAGCAACTGCCCGGCTTGTGGGTTTGCACGGGGCTAGGCTCGCGAGGACTGACCTTCGCGGTCTTGTGCGCCGAACTGCTCACGGCATGGCTGCACGCCGAACCACTGCCCTTACCCAACCGGCTGGCGCAGGCCTTGAGGGCCGAACGCATTTTTAAAAAAATCAGGCCAGCCGCGCATCAGTGACAAACGCCCGACCACGGAACGGACGCGTGGGCTCGGGCTTAGGCGCGCCGCCTGGTCCTGAATAAGCTTATGCGTATAAGCGAACAACAAATCTGTCGTTTGGATTCATAAGGCCCTGTTTTACAGTCTGGCCCCATGCATGATCTGGCGTTCATCTTTGCGGGCTTTTTTGTCGGACTGGTCGTCGGCCTGACCGGGGTGGGAGGCGGCTCCCTGATGACGCCGCTGCTGATCTTCGCCTTCGGCATCAAGCCGCATCTGGCGGTAGGCACCGACCTGCTGTTCGCGGCCTTCACCAAAATGGGGGGCACGGTCAGCCTGGCCCGCCAGCGCATCGTGCCTTGGCGCCTGGTGGGTGCGCTGAGCGCCGGCAGCATTCCTGCATCGCTGGCCACGCTGTATATGCTGCACCGCGTGGGCCCGGCCGACCCTGTCGTGCAAAAAACCATGACCGTGACGCTGGGCGTCGCCCTTTTACTGACGGCGCTGGCCACCTTGTACAAGGCCGTTCGCGGCAAGCAGTCGCCGCGCACCTTGCGGGCGGATCAACTCGACGCTGCCACGCGTCCGCTGCACTGGAGCCTGCCGCTGTTGTTTGGTGCCCTGATTGGCACGCTGGTCACCCTGACTTCGGTGGGTGCTGGCGCCATCGGTGTGACGGCGCTCATGCTGCTCTACCCCCTTTTGCCCTTGCCACGGATTGTGGCGGCCGATATTGCCTATGCCGTGCCGCTGACGCTGGTCGCGGGCCTGGGACACGCCTCGCTCGGCTCGGTGGACTGGCCATTGTTGGCTAAACTCCTGGCCGGCTCGCTGCCCGGCATCTGGCTGGGCTCGCAACTGGTGCACAAAACCCCGGACCGCGTGATCCGCTCCCTGCTGTCCGTGCTGCTGGCCTACGCTGGCGTGAAACTTATTTCGATCTGAGGGCCTTTGATTGACTTCTGACCCCGATTAAGTTGACCTGGTCAATTCAAGCAATTAATTAGACTCTGACCCCAATTAATTCTAATTAATTTACCTAATTCGAATAATTCAGTTAACTCGCTGACCTGATCTCAATTTAGCAACCAATTCCAAACAGGCCCTCCGGGGCTTCGTTTTTTATCTAACCGCTTTCTGCTCATAGCAAACCGACTTCAACACGTATGTACCAATACACCGAATTTGACCGCGCCTTCGTCCAGGCCCGCGCCGACCAATTTCGCGACCAGCTCACCCGCTGGCAAGCCGGCCAATTGCCGGAGGATGAATTTCGGCCGCTAAGGCTGCAAAACGGCTGGTACGTGCAGCGCTATGCGCCCATGCTGCGCGTGGCTGTGCCCTATGGCGAACTCTCCAGCGCCCAGGTCCGCGTCTTGGCTCGGATCGCCCGCGAGTATGACCAGCCCAACGCTGAACTATTCAAGTCAGCCCAAGCCAAACAAGACCTGCTCGGCCCGGTGCAACTGAGCAACGGCCTGTCGGTCACGTCCAAACTGACCAGTGGCTACGCCCACTTCACCACGCGCCAGAACGTGCAGTACAACTGGATACCGCTGGACAAGTCGGCCGACGTGATGGACCTGCTGGCCAGCGTCAACATGCATGGCATCCAGACCAGTGGCAACTGCATCCGCAACATCACCAGCGACGAGCTCGCCGGCATTGCGCCCGACGAAATCGCCGATCCGCGGCCTTTTGGCGAAATCCTGCGCCAGTGGAGCACGCTGCACCCCGAGTTCGCATTCTTGCCGCGCAAGTTCAAGATCGCCATCAGTGGCGCCGTGGAAGACCGCGCCGCCACAGCCTGGCATGACGTGGGCCTGTACCTGCAGCGCAACGCACAAGGCGAGCTGGGCTTCAAGGTGCTGGTCGGCGGCGGCATGGGGCGCACGCCCATCATCGGCTCGGTGATCCGCGAGTTTTTGCCCTGGCACCAGATCATGAACTACCTCGAAGCCGTGGTGCGGGTGTACAACCGCTATGGCCGCCGCGACAACATCTACAAGGCTCGCATCAAGATTCTGGTCAAGGCCGAGGGCCAGCGCTACATCGACGATGTCGAGGCCGAGTACCAGCAGATCATGGACCACGATGGCGGCCCGCACACCATCACCCAGGCCGAACTTGACCGGGTCACGGCATCATTCGTGCCGCCCGCCCTCCATTGCGACCGCAAGAGCGCCGACGCGAAGATCGCCAATATTCTGCGCGCTGCAGCCGAAGACGACGTCGAGTTCGGCCGCTGGCTCAAGCAAAACGTGAGCGCGCACAAGAACCCCGACCTGCGCGCCGTGACGCTGTCGTTCAAGCGTCTGGGTCAGGCCCCGGGCGACGCCACGGCCGACCAACTCGATGTCGCCGCCGAACTGGCCGACAAATTCAGCGCCGGCGAATTGCGCGTGACGCACGACCAGAACCTGCTGCTGCCCTGGGTCGCCTGTGACCAGTTGCCCGAACTCTGGCGCGCCGCGCGCAAGGCCGGCTTTGCGCGCCCCAACATTCGCCTTTTAAGCGACATGATCGCCTGCCCCGGTGGCGACTTTTGCGCCCTGGCGAATGCCCGCTCGATCCCGATTGCCGAGGCCATCACCGAGCGCTACCAGGACCTCGACGAGCTGCATGATCTGGGCGAGATTGACTTGCACATCAGCGGCTGCATCAACTCCTGCGGCCATCACCACAGCGGCCATATCGGCATTTTGGGCGTCGACAAGGACGGCCTGGAGTGGTACCAGGTCTCGCTGGGCGGCGCCGATGGCTCGCGCCTGAGTGGTCCGGCCGTGGCCGGCAAGGTGGTCGGCCCCTCATTTTCCGCCTCCGAGGTGCCCGAAGTGATTGAAGCCGTTTTGCAGACCTACCGCGAGCTAAGACAAGCCGGTGAAACCTTCATCGCGACACTGCGCCGGGTGGGTATGGAGCCGTACAAGGCGGCTGCTAAGAACGCCCGCTTTGCCGTAGCCGACCAGAGCGCCTGAAATACAGACAAAGACACCCCATGAAACTTCTGACCTCCACTGAACACGAAGCGAACGGCGCAGCCGCGGTGACCCTGAGCAACGACGCCGACCCCATGGCCCAGGATCTGACCGGGGTGCTGCGCATCGATCTGCACTTTCCCAAATTCACCGACGGCCGCGCCTTCAGCCAGGCCTTTTTGTTGCGCCGACGCCTTGGCTTTACCGGCGAAATTCGGGCCACCGGCGATGTGCTGGTCGACCAGTTGGCGCAAATGGAGCGCAGCGGCTTTGACGTGGCGGTGCTGCGCGCCGACCAGCCGATGGCCACGGCCGAGCGCGTACTGGCCAGCTACCCCGGCTACGGCGTGGGCCGCTACCAGGGTGATGCGGTCAAGACTGCGCCCCACTTCGCCTCGATCAAAGCGGGCCAGCCAGCATGAGTGCGGTCACCCTTTACGCCAAGGCCTCGCCCGACTTTGCGGACAAGCTGGCTCAATCCGAAGCGCTGCTGCGCCGGGTTGAGCAAGACTACACGCCGCTCACCCAAGCCTCCAGCCTGGGCGCCGAAGACATGGTCATCACGCACCTGCTGCACAGCACTGGGGTCAGGGCCAGCGTCTTCGTGCTTGATACCGGCAAGCTGCATGCCCAGACTGTCGCCCTGATTGATCGAATCCAGGCGCATTACCAGCGCCAGGTCGAGGTCTACCGACCGCAGGCCGAAGCCGCCGACGCTTTTGTGCAGCACTTCGGCGAGCAAGCCATGTACGAGAGCCTGGCGCTGCGCAAGCAGTGCTGCGGGATCCGCAAGATGGAGCCCCTGGCCCGTGCCCTGGCCGGCCATCGAGGCTGGCTGACAGGCCTGCGCCGCGAGCAGTCCAACGCACGCGCCGAAGTCGATTTCATCGAACAGGAAGCCGAGCGCGTCAAGATCAATCCGCTGGCGCGCTGGACAGCTGGCGACGTCTGGAATTTCATCGGACTTCACGGCATTCCCTACAACCCGCTGCATGACGCGTTTTTCCCCAGCATCGGCTGCGCGCCTTGCACCCGCGCCGTGACCCTGGGCGAAGACATTCGCTCGGGCCGCTGGTGGTGGGAGCAAGAAAGCGCCAAGGAGTGCGGCCTGCACGCCCCCGGCGAGTCCGTGTCCCTGTCTTCAACCATCCCCCTCAAGGAAGTGGCCGCATGAACGCCCGCACCGAACCCCAACTGCTGGGGCAGCTCAGCAACGCGCATCTGGACGCACTGGAAGAAGAAGCGATTTTTATTTTGCGCGAAGTCGCTGCGGCCTTTGAGCGTCCAACCCTGCTGTTTTCGGGCGGCAAGGACTCACTGGTACTGCTCAAGTGCGCCGAAAAAGCCTTCGTGGACAGCACCCGGGGCGGTCGTATTCCCTACCCGTTGCTGATGATCGACACCGGCCACAACTTCCACGAGGTCACCGACTTTCGGGACTACCGCGCCAAGCAGTTGGGCGCCGAGCTGGTGGTGCGCAGTGTCGAGGACTCCATGAAGCGGGGCACCGTCCGGCTGGCCCATCCGGGCGAGTCACGCAATGTGCATCAGTCGGTCACGCTGCTCGAAGCCATTGAAGAGTTTGGGTTTGACGCCCTGATCGGCGGTGCCCGCCGCGACGAAGAAAAGGCCCGCGCCAAGGAGCGCATCTTTTCGCACCGCGACGCCTTTGGCCAGTGGCAGCCCAAGGCCCAGCGCC
>CAIMVC010000162.1 GCA_903844825.1 uncultured Burkholderiales bacterium
ACAAAAATTCGATAGTCTCTACGCGGAGATTTACTCAAACCAAATTGCGGATGGTCACTTAAATAATCAGAATATTTTTTCATTTGGAACGACTTTCCTACAAGACGGCACAATTAACGACACGGGCCAAGCCTTTATTGGCTTGAGCTTGGTGGGGCAAACCACTTATCAAAAGGTTGATCTTCTCTATGCGATTCCTGAGTTTGCGGACCTTATTGGTTTGGACAAGGTGCTCGGCAGCGCGCATCCTGTAATCATGGCGTGACATTATTGAAGGAAGCCCATGTGGGCAGGTCGCATGGCGAGCTGTCCACATGTCCACCAGCAGATCAAGATCGCTGCCCTCTTGGCCTGTGCCAACAGCCAAGGCGCAAGACGGGCGCAAGATCAGCGCACAGACGGAAATTAATGCCGTACAAAAGTCGCTTCTCGCAGCTTTAAAGCTTGCGACGCCAACCCCTGTGAGGCTATACAGAACCCGTATTTGTAGTCTGCGCTTTAAAACGTAAATTTAATGAAATCAGGCACTTGCGTGCGTGAACTGTCGAACTCGGGAAGCCTGGGCTACCAAGCTCGATACGGCGCAAGGCGGTATCCAGCTTCACATTCTCCAACACACAAGGCAACTGCAGGCACAGTGCGCTGGTAAACAGCGCTTAAACTCCCACGCTCATGGCTCACCTCGCTTCAATAACGGCCGGTGGATGTCCAGTCTGGCACAACATTGTTGGACCTGGATGTGCCGTAAGATGAGTTGTAGTCGTTGCTCGGCATCCATTCCTGGACGTTGACGTGGCGCTGGACCCCTTTCCCCTACAACGGCGGCACCACCAGTTTGCATGCGTGTTTACGACAACGCGATGGCTGCGGCTTGAAGGGAACGGGCGGCGGAGCCGCCTGTCCGCTTTGTCCGACTCCGCCTGAACCCGGGCTTTGGCTCAGCCGCTGGGGCACTGAGCCAATGAGCCACTGCCGCCTGGCCAGCCTTCACCTGATCAGCGATGGCCTGTCGGCGGGGCGCTGTTCAGGAGTCGGTTTGCGCCTCGGATCTGGCCGGCGTGCGGGCACCGCGTCGGGCGCTGAGCAGGTGTTTGCCCATTTGCTCGATGTAGGTCAGGCCCTTGGGGCCGGGGACCAGGTGTTTGAGGCGTTTGTCGCCCACCACGTCTTGCAGGCCCAGAAAGGTTTTGATGCGCAGGCGCATCAGGCGTTTGTGCAGTGTGGCCGGCGAACCCAGGTGGGCTTGGGCGATGGTCTGGCGCACGGCCAGCGGGCTGCCGCTGGCCCAGCGCAGGATGACAAGTTCGAGCAAGGCTTGCTCATTGGGGTCAATTTCCTGCTCTTGTTCACGGGCCTGTCGGGCGCTGGCTGCCAGGTTCAGAAAACGCAGGTAGGCCTTGAAGAAGGGCGAGGCCGTGTACTCGGCGCCGATGACGTCGTCGGGCGCCGCGGGCTCTGAGAGCGGGTCGATGGTCTCGGCGAGGTCTGTGCCTTCAGCGTTGTCCGAGTCGGCGGCGGTAGGGATGCGCAGACGCCCCCGTCGCAGCGAGGCCAGGGCGTCTTTGGGTGCTGGGGTGTCAGCCATGCGTTTCCTTCCAGGCCAGTGCGGCCACAGTGATGTCATCGGATTGCGGGGCGCCAGCAGCAAAGCTGGCTACGTCGTCAAAGATGGCGGCGACCAGCGCTTGCGGTGCAAGCTCGTGCAGACGCTCCATGAGCTCGATCAGGCGTGGCTCGCCGTAGGCCAGTTGCTCGCCGTTGAACGCTTCGGTGACGCCGTCGGTGTAGCTCAGCAGCAGGTCGCCGGGGGCCAACTGGATGCTGGCGGTGATGTAGGGCATGTCGGGCATCACGCCCAGGGCCATGTCGCCGGTGCCGTCCATCAGGCGGCTGTCGCCATTGGCGTGCCTGAGCACGGGTGGGTTGTGGCCGCCGTTGGCGTAGTCCAGCCGCCCGGTGGCGGGGTCCAGTATGGCCAGGAACACGGTGACAAACAGGTCCATGGGGTTTTGCCGGCACAGCTCGTCATTGGCCCTGGCCAGGCACAGTGCCGGGTCGGCCAGCTCACGCACCAGCGCATTGATACTGGTGCGCGCCACAGCCATGAAGAAGGCAGCCGGCACACCTTTGCCGGAGACGTCGGCCATCACCACCGCGACCCGTCCGTCGGGCAGGGTGACGAAGTCATAAAAGTCGCCGCCCATTTGCGTGGCCGGCAGCATGCGGGCGTGGCCGGTGCAGTGCGCCAGTTGCGGGAAGCGGTCCGGCAGGATGGCCAGTTGCAGCTGACGCGCCAGGTCCAGCTCTTTGTTGATCAGCGCCTGTGCGTCGGACAGGGCCTGGTTTTTGTCGGCCAGCTCGTGGGTGCGCTGGCTGACCAGCTCGTCAAGCACCCGCTCGCGGTTGCGCACCTCGTAGGCCATGGTCTGAAAGACGCGCGCCAGCTCACCGATCTCGTCGCTACGCTGGCTGGTGGGGGTCAGCTCATGCAGGGTTTCAAAGTTGCCGCTTTGCACCACGGCG
>CAIMVC010000163.1 GCA_903844825.1 uncultured Burkholderiales bacterium
GTCATCGAGCTCAAGCGCGGCGAAGTGCCCGAAGTGGTGCTCAACAACCTGTACAAGCAAACACAGCTGCAAGACAACTTTGGCATGAACATGGTGGCGCTGGTCAACGGCCAGCCCAAGCTGTGCAACCTCAAGGACCTGATTCAGGTGTTTTTGTCGCACCGCCGCGAAGTGGTTACGCGCCGCACGGTGTTCACGCTGCGCAAGGCGCGCGAGCGCGGCCATGTACTGGAAGGCCTGGCGGTGGCGCTGGCCAATATTGACGACTTCATCGCCATCATCCGCAATGCGCCTACGCCGCCCGTGGCCAAGGCCGAGTTGATGCTCAAGCCCTGGGACAGCTCGCTGGTGCGCGAGATGCTCACACGCACCCGCGCCGATGGGGGTGTGGTCAACGCTGACGACTACCGACCAGACGGTCTGGACAAAGAGTTTGGCATGGGCAAGGACGGGCTGTACCGCCTGTCGGAGACGCAAGCCCAGGAGATTTTGCAGATGCGTCTGCAACGCCTGACCGGGCTGGAACAAGACAAGATCGTTGCCGAATACAAAGAGGTGATGGCCGAGATTGATGACCTGCTCGACATCCTGGCCCGGCCCGAGCGCGTCTCGACCATCATTGGCGAAGAGTTGTCGTCCATTCGCCAGGAATTCGGGCAAACCAAGCTGGGCCTGCGACGCAGCCAGATCGAGCACAGCTCCTTTGACCTGAGCACCGAAGACCTGATCACGCCCACCGACATGGTGGTCACGCTCTCGCACATGGGCTACATCAAGAGCCAGCCCCTTTCCGAATACGGCGCGCAAAAGCGTGGCGGGCGTGGCAAGCAGGCCACCTCGACGAAAGAAGATGACTGGGTCGACCAGCTCTTCATTGCCAACACGCATGACTACATCTTGTGCTTTTCCAACCGCGGTCGGCTCTACTGGCTCAAGGTCTGGGAGGTGCCAGCGGGCTCGCGTGGCGCGCGCGGCCGGCCCATCGTCAACATGTTCCCGCTGCAAGAGGGTGAAAAAATCACTGTCGTGCTGGCGCTGACAGGGGCCAACCGCAGCTTTCCGGCCGACCACTTCGTGTTCATGGCGACGTCCATGGGTACCGTCAAGAAGACGCCGCTGGATGACTTCAACAACCCGCGCAAGGCCGGCATCATCGCCGTTGACCTTGACGAGGGCGACTTCCTGATCGGCGCGGCGCTGACCGATGGCAAGCACGACGTGATGCTGTTTTCCGACGGTGGCAAGGCCGTGCGCTTTGATGAAAATGATGTGCGCCCCATGGGTCGCACAGCGCGCGGCGTGCGCGGCATGATGCTGGAAGAAACACAAAACGTGATTGCCATGCTGGTGGCCGAAGACGAGCAACAAAGCGTGCTCACGGCCACGCAAAACGGCTACGGCAAGCGCACCTCGATCAGCGAGTACACCCGCCACGGCCGGGGCACCAAGGGCATGATCGCCATTCAGCAGAGCGAGCGCAACGGCAAGGTCGTCGCCGCAATTCTGGTTCGCCCAGCCGACGAAATCATGCTCATCACGGACAAAGGTGTTCTGGTGCGCACCCGCGTCAGCGAGATCCGCGAAATGGGTCGGGCCACGCAGGGCGTGACGCTGATCGGACTCGATGAGGGCTCGCAACTCAGCGGCTTGCAGCGTGTGGTGGAAAACGATGCCACGCTGGTTCTCAGTGAGTTGGCCGGCAACGCTGCCCCGAACGCCGACGCGCAGGCCCCTGACTCGGACGGTGACCCGTCGCCAGACACGCCAGCCGGAACCGAGTAAGCCATGACGCGCCCTTTCAATTTTTCGGCAGGGCCGGCGGTCCTGCCGGAGGAAGTGCTGGAGCGCGCAGCCGCCGAAATGCTCGACTGGCATGGCAGCGGCATGGGCGTGATGGAGATGAGCCATCGCGGCAAAGAATTCGTGTCTATCTACGAGGCAGCAGAAAGCGACCTGCGTGAACTGCTGGCCGTACCCAAGAACTTTCGCATTCTCTTCATGCAAGGCGGCGGCATTGCCGAGAATGCAATTGTTCCGCTGAACCTCTCGCGTGGCGAAAGTGCTGACTTTGTGGTCACGGGCGCCTGGAGCGAACGCTCGCAAAAAGAAGCGCGCAAATACTGCCAGGCCAACGTGGCCGCCAGCAATGCCGAGACCAGCTACACCACCCTGCCCGCCGCGGGCAGCTGGAAGCTGAGCCAAAACCCGCGCTACGTGCACGTGTGCAGCAACGAAACAGTGCACGGTGTGGAAATGCACGAATTGCCCGACCTCAAGGCACTCGGCTGCGACGCACCGCTGGTAGCCGATATTTCGTCGCACATGTTGTCGCGCCCGGTGGACTGGTCGCGCGTCGGTCTGGCTTTTGGCGGCGCGCAAAAAAACGTGGGGCCCGCCGGTGTCACGCTGGTGTTTGTACGCCAGGACCTGCTCGGTCACGCCCTGCCCCACTGCCCCACGGCCTTTGACTACCAAATCGTGGCTGACAACGACTCGATGTACAACACGCCGCCCACCTACGGTATTTACATGGCCGGGCTGACTTTTCAATGGCTCAAAGCGCAAGGTGGCGTGGCCGCCATCGAGCAACGCAATATCGCCAAGGCCCAGTTGCTGTACGACTTCATTGACCAGTCCAGCCTGTATGTGAACCGTGTCGCCCCCAACTGCCGCTCGCGCATGAACATCCCGTTTTTTCTGCGCGACGAGAGCCTGAACGACGCCTTTCTCACGGCCGCCCGGGCCCGCGGTTTGCTGCAACTCAAGGGCTATAAGACCTTGGGTGGCATGCGCGCCAGCTTGTACAACGCCATGCCACTGGCCGGCGTGCAAGCGCTGGTGGCGCACATGCGCGACTTTGAGCAGCACCAGGCCTGATGGCCGGTCTGCACGGCAAGACTGCCCATTCGACATTCGACATACGGCATTGAGTTATCCAATCGTCCTATCATTTCGCTAATCAGCCCGTCAGCTAATCAGCCATTGCGCAAGAGGTCTTCATGAGCCAACCCATTCAATCCGATGCGCTGGCTGGCCTGCGCGTCAAAATCGACTCGCTGGACAGGCAATTGCTGTCGCTGCTCAACCAGCGCGCCCGCGTGGCCGAGGAGGTCGGTGAGATCAAGCGCGCCGAAGGCTCGCCGTTTTTCAGGCCCGACCGGGTCGCGCAGGTGATCGACAAGATTTGCAACGCCAACGAGGGCCCGCTTCACAACGACCACATTGCCTCCATCTGGCGCGAGATCATGTCGGCCTGCCTGGCGCTGGAAGCCCCGCAGCGCGTCGCCGTGCTGGGGCCGCAAGGGACGTTTTGCGAGCAAGCCGCGGTGGAGTTTTTTGGCAGCGCCGCCAACTTGATTTACTGCGCCAACTTTGACGAGGTGTTTCACGCCACTGCTGCCGGTACTGCCCAGTACGGTGTGGTCGGCATGGAAAACTCGACTGAAGGCGTGGTGGCCCGGTCGCTGGACCTTTTTCTGCGCTCGCCCGTGCATGTGGTCGGTGAAATCAGCCTGCTGATTCGCCACAACTTGCTGCGGCAAGTCAACAGCCTGGACGGCATTGAGGTGGTGCTGGCCCATCCGCAAGCGCTGGCGCAGTGCCAGGGTTGGCTGTCCCAGCATTTGCCAAACGTCGAGCGCCGGGCCGTGTCGAGCAACGCCGAGGGTGCGCGCCTGGCAACCACCAACCCGGCCTGGGCAGGCCTGGCCAGCGAACGAGCAGCGGCCCAATTTGGCCTGCACATCGTGCACCACGCCATACAGGACGAAGCCTACAACCGCACTCGTTTTGCCGTGATTTGCCTGCCGCAAACCCTGGCTACACCGCCCGCTTCGGGCCGGGACTGCACCAGCCTGGTGGTGTCGGTGCCGAACCGTCCCGGTGCCGTACACGATCTGCTGATGCCGCTCAAAAACAACGGCGTGTCCATGACCCGTTTTGAATCGCGCCCGGCCAAATCGGGTCAGTGGGAGTACTACTTTTATATTGACATCGAAGGCCACATCAGCCAGCCTGCCGTGGCTGCGGCGCTTGAGGAGCTGCAGTCGCTGTGTGCCTTCTACAAGGTTCTGGGCTCCTACCCTGTTTCTGAATAAGCGCCATGAAGTTTGAACGTCTGGCCCTGATCGGCTGTGGGCTGATGGGAGGCTCGTTTGCGCTGGCGCTCAAGCGCGCGGCGCTGGTGAATCAAGTTGTCGGTTTCAGCCCGTCGGCAAGCACCACGGCGCGGGCACTGGCGCTTGGTGTGATCGACGCAATTGCCAGTTCGCCCGAACAAGCCGTGCAAGGCGCCGACCTGGTGCTGCTGGCTTTGCCGGTCGCCGCGACAGAGCCCACGCTGCAACGCATTCGGGGCTCGGTCGCGCCTGGGGCGCTGCTGATGGATGTGGGCTCGACCAAGAGTGATGTCGCCGCGGCAGCAGCGCGGGCGCTGGGCGACAAGCTACCCCTTTTTGTACCCGCTCACCCCATTTGCGGCGCAGAACTCTCGGGTGTGGACAATGCCAGCGCGGACCTTTACGCCGGCCGTCAGGTGGTACTCACACCCTTGGCGCAAACCGACGACGCGGGCCTGCAAACAGCCTTGCAGGTCTGGACGGCGCTGGGCTGCCATGTGCACTGCATGACGCCTGAAGCACACGACGCCGCCTACGCTGCCGTCAGCCACCTGCCGCACCTGATTGCCTTTGCGCTCATGAACAGCCTGAGCGGGCAAAGCCAGGGTGCGGCGTTTTTATCGCTGGCTGGGCCAGGATTCAGGGACAGCACCCGCATCGCAGCCAGCGAGCCGTCCATGTGGCGCGATATCCTGCTGGCCAATCGGGAACAGGTGCTGGCACAGTCGCGCCAGTTTCAAGCCAGCTTGCAAGCGCTGGAGCAGCTCATCACGTCTGGCGACGGCGAAGCGCTCAAGCAACTCATTGAAAGCGCCAGCCAGACGCGGTCGGCCTGGCGGATCAGCACGCACACCCCTTCTTGAAGCCCGACATGTTCGACATTGATTTTCTGGATATTCCCCCAATGAGCGGCGCCAGCGGCGAGGTTCGTCTGCCTGGCTCCAAGAGCATCTCCAACCGGGTGCTGCTGCTGGCGGCCTTGAGCCAGGGCGAAACCGTCGTGCACGATCTGCTGGCGTCCGACGACACCGCCGTGATGCTCACGGCGCTCAAAGCGCTGGGCTGCACGGTCGAGCAAAGCGGGCAGACCGCCGTCATTGGCGGGCTGGGTGGCCAGCTCAGCGTCAGGCAGGCCAAGTTTTTCATGGGCAATGCCGGCACGGCCATGCGGCCGCTGACGGCTGCGCTGGCATTGATGGGTGGGGACTTTGAACTCTCCGGCGTGCCGCGCATGCACGAGCGCCCGATCGGTGACCTGGTTGACGCCCTGCGCCAGCTCGGCTGCCAGATCGACTACCTGGGCCAGGACGGCTACCCGCCGCTGCACATCAAGCCGGGTCAGCTGCGCATTGACCAGCCGATCAAGGTCCGCGGTGACGTGTCGAGTCAGTTCCTGACGGCTTTGCTGATGGCGCTGCCGCTGGTGGCCAGCCGCGACATCCATATCGAGGTGACGGGCGAGCTGATCTCCAAACCCTATATAGAAATCACGCTGAATTTGCTGGCGCGCTTTGGCATCGAGGTCCAACGCCAAGGCTGGCAGCGCTTTACCATTCCCGCCGGCTGCCGCTACCAGTCGCCCGGCGAGATTCATGTCGAGGGCGACGCCTCCTCGGCCAGCTATTTTGTGGCGCTAGGCGCGATTGCCACCGGCGCTGGCGAGAGCATCGAGATTCATGGCATCGGCTCAGCCTCCATTCAGGGCGATATCCGGTTCGTCGAGGCGGCCCAATTGATGGGCGCGCAGATCCAGACCAGCGCCAATTCGATCCGGGTCTGCCGCGGTGCCTGGCCGCTCAAAGCCATTGACCTGGACTGCAACCACATTCCCGACGCCGCCATGACCCTGGGCGTGATGGCGCTTTATGCGGACGGCACCACCACGCTGCGCAATATCGCCAGTTGGCGTGTCAAGGAGACCGACCGCATCGCGGCCATGGCCTGCGAGCTGCGCAAGCTCGGCGCCAGCGTGGAAGAAGGCGCCGATTTCATCCGCATCACACCGCCGGTGGCCTGGAAGAGCGCTGCCATTCACACCTATGACGATCACCGCATGGCAATGTGTTTTTCGCTGGCGGCCTTCAATCCGGCGCGGGCGCGGGTGCGCATCATGGAGCCGCAGTGCGTGGCCAAGACCTTCCCTGACTACTTTGAAACCCTGTTTTCGATATCTCATGCCCATGCGTCAGACATTCCGGTGATCTGCATTGACGGGCCCACCGCGTCCGGCAAGGGCACGCTGGCCTCTCTTACTGCGGCCAAGCTGGGCTACCACTACCTTGATTCTGGTGCGCTGTACCGGCTGGCAGCCTTTGCCGCGGGCCAGGCCGGCGTGGCGCTCGACGACGGTCCGGGCGTGGCCGCCATGGCGCGTACGCTGCCGGTTCGCTTTGAGGGCGACCACGTTTTCCTCGATAGCGTCGACGTGTCAGAGGCCATCCGCACCGAAGCCGCCGGCATGGCTGCCTCACAGGTATCGGTTCACCCCCAAGTGCGCAGCGCCTTGCTGGACTTGCAGCGCAACTTCAGGCACCTGCCCGGACTGGTGGCAGACGGGCGTGACATGGGGACCGTGATTTTCCCGGATGCCGCACTCAAGGTCTTCCTCACCGCGAGCGCCCGCAAGCGGGCTGAACGCCGCCATAAGCAATTGATTTCAAAAGGAATTTCGGCTACACTAGGCCCGATTGAGCAAGACCTTCAGGAGCGCGATGCGCGAGACTCATCACGCCAGACCGCCCCCTTAAAGCCTGCCCAAGACGCCAAGCTGCTGGACAACTCCGAACTGTCGATTGAAAAGTCGATTGTTCAGGTTATTGACTGGTGGCAAGGCAGCCGGCCCAACTGATCCCTGTCGCGCCTTCTTTTGGCGCATTGGTCAGTTGGATGACTTAACCAACCCGCGGCGCCAAGCCGCAAAAAAACCGCCGCAGTCAGCTTTAAAAACGGCAGCAATCCCGCTGCCGGAACACTGTTCTGGGGATTAGGAAACTCAATGTCTGAATCTTTTGCCGCCCTATTTGAAGAATCTCTACAACGCTCTGAAATGCGTTCGGGCGAGGTCATCACCGCTGAAGTCGTGCGCATCGACCACAACCATGTGGTCGTCAACGCCGGACTGAAATCCGAGGCCTATGTGCCTCTCGAAGAATTCAAAAACGACCAGGGCGAACTCGAAGTCCAGGTCGGTGACTTTGTGTCCGTGGCCATCGACTCCGTCGAAAACGGCTACGGCGACACGCTCCTGAGCCGCGACAAGGCCAAGCGCCTGGCCTCGTGGATGAGCCTGGAAAAAGCACTGGAATCGGGCGAATTTGTCACTGGTCAGACCAGCGGCAAAGTCAAGGGTGGCCTGACCGTTTTGGTCAACGGCATCCGCGCCTTCCTGCCCGGTTCGCTGATCGACACCCGTCCGGTCAAGGAC
>CAIMVC010000164.1 GCA_903844825.1 uncultured Burkholderiales bacterium
GCCGGCGGCGACCAATCCGAACAGCAGCAAAACCCTCCCGATCTGGGCCTCGCTTGGACGGTCGCCCGCGGGCCTGTAAACAGCAAATATTGTGCTCATGAGCCCCCCCGAGGCTGAGATGCCCGGCAGCGCGTGGTTCTACATCACCAGGCCACCCCGGCAAACCCGCAAACGAGCGGCCTCCCCTAAACCAAGACCTCCGCGCAACAAGGGTGGCCTAAAAAAGCCTGCGGGCTGGCGCTGGCGCCGTAAGCACCTGATTGGTACACCACCACGAGGTCGCCCACATCGGCCACAGGCAGACTCATGCGGTCGGCCAACAAGTCGAGCGGGGTGCACAGCGGACCGACCACCGAAACGGTTTCGCGCCACAGGGCATCCGATTTGTTCCCGATCGTGACCGGGTAGTTCTTGCGCAGCACCTGACCGAAATTGCCAGACGCAGCGAGGTGGTGATGAAGACCGCCGTCGCAGACCAGAAACACCTGCCCGCGCGACAGCTTGCGGTCGATCACGCGAGTGACGTAGATGCCGGCCTCGCCGACCAAATAGCGACCCAGTTCGATCACCAGTCGGGCCAACGGCAGCTCAGTCCGGGCCCGCTCGCACAACTCGGCCAGGTTGTCGGCAATCGGCGCCAGGTCGAGTCGCCGGTCGCCCGGAAAATAGGGGATGCCAAAGCCGCCGCCCAGATTGAGCGACAACACCGGTGCGGGCGCAGCCATGGCCAAGCGCAGCGCGAGTTCATAACACTTGCACTGCGCTTCGCAGATCGCCTCGGCGCTCAGGTTCTGCGAGCCCGCGAAAAGGTGAAACCCTTCGAAAGCCAGACCGAGCGCCGAGATCCGGCCAAGCATGTCGGGAACCTGCTCAACATCGATACCGAACTGCTTGGGCCCACCCCCCATCTTCATGCCCGAACCCTTGAGCTCGAAATCAGGATTGACGCGCAGTGCCACACGCGCCGGCCGGCCCAAGGTCTGCGATTCACGCGCCAGCACATCGAGCTCACGGCCCGATTCGACGTTGACCAGCACACCCGACGCGCAGGCCTGACGCAACTCGATGTCTCGCTTGCCTGGCCCGGCGAAGCTGATCTCCGCCGGATCAGCGCCGGCATCGAGCGCCACCTTCAGTTCACCGCCTGAGGCGACATCGATGCCGTCGACCAAACCTGCCAGCAGGCCCACGACAGCAGGCATCGGATTGGCCTTCATCGCGTAGTGCAGCTTGACCGCCGCCGGTAACAACTGCCTGAGCTGGGTCACACGCTGTTGCAGCAAGGCCCTGTCGTAGGCGTAGAAAGGCGTCTGGCCGACTCGTGCGGCCAGCAAGTTCAACGGCAGCCCGCCAATGACGAGTTGCCCAGCGCGCACCGCGAACTGGTCCATCTCAACATGGGCCGGCAACTGCCGTGGCGCCAGCGTCGAAGCCAAGAGTGGGTCGGTGGAAAACCCCGGGCCTTGCAAATGCAACTGGCCAAGCTCGGCACAAAGACTCATGCCACCTCCACCGACTGTCGAAGCGACCAAGCAGCTGCCAGACCCTTGCGATCGATCTTGCCATTGGGGTTGCGCGGCAACGGACCGACCGCTGGCTCGACACCCGAAGGCACCATATAGGCCGGCATGCGGGCCCGGCAGCCAGCCAACACGGCAGCTACGTCGAGCGCACAAACATCGCCACGCGGTGTGGCGATCACCTGGATGACCTGACCCAATGTGGCATGGCCGACGCCGAACGCCACACATTCGCCAACGAGCCGAGTTGAGTAGACAAGCTCCTCGACTTCGGTCGGACTGACACGGTAGCCCGAGGTCTTGATCATCTCGTCC
>CAIMVC010000165.1 GCA_903844825.1 uncultured Burkholderiales bacterium
CAGTGCCAGTAAGATTGCTAGACGAAGGCTTAGTTCCGGGGAACTTAAGCAAAATTAATGCGGGAATGGCTCGCCAATCTTGGAGATAAATCATGCGTATTGCGGTACTGGAAGACGACGAGACCCAGCGGGAGTGGATGAACTCCTTTCTGATGGCGCTGGGCCATGTTTGTTATCCCTTTGCCACGGCAGAGGCCTTGCTGCGTGAATTGCGTCGGGAGAATTACGATTTGCTGATGCTGGACTGGAATTTGCCCGATATGTCGGGGCTTGACGTCGTGCGCTGGGTGCGCGCCAATTTAAGCGCCAAGGTCCCGGTCCTGTTTGTCACCAGTCATGTGGAAGAAAGTGACCTCGTCGAGGCCTTGAAGGCCGGTGCCGACGACTACATGAGCAAGCCGGTGCGGATTCCTGAGTTGCTGGCGCGCCTGCATGCGCTGCTGCGGCGTGCCTACCCTCAGAAAACGGGCGAGGTCTACGTCTTCGGCGATTACACCTTCGAGCAGATGGCCAAGACGCTCACGGTCAAGGGTGTCCCGGTCGATCTCAAGCATCGTGAGTACGAACTCGCTTACCTGCTCTTTTCCCGAATGGGTGAGTTGTTGTCTCGCAAATACCTGCAGGAAACTGTCTGGGGCGGGCAGGCCGATGTGGTTTCGCGAACGCTCGACACCCATGTGTCGAGGTTGCGCGTCAAACTCGACCTGCGTCCCGAGAACGGCTACCGACTGAGTTCCGTTTATAGCCTGGGCTACCGGCTTGAAGCCTTGACCTCCTCGCAGACTGCTGCGCCACTGGCTGTCATGCCGTCGGTGATGGCTGCTACGGCCCAACAGATGGCCTGAAAATTTTGCAGCCCCTGCGCGATCGTCTTCCCCCCGTTCAGGCCGCGTTGGTGGACCTTGACGGCACCATGGTCGATACGTTGGGCGACTTTGCGGTGGCACTGCGTCTGATGCTGGGTGATCTGGACCTGGCCTCTTCTGCTGCGCAGCCAGTTCCCCTGCACGAGGCTGCCGTCGCCGAGATGGTCGGGCAGGGCTCCGAGCATCTCATCCGCAGCGCGTTGCGGCATGTGCTGATTCAAGACCCCGCAGTAGCTGGGCGAGTCGATTCACTTTACCCCGCTGCCTGGCAAAGTTACCAGGGCCACTACGAGCGCGTCAACGGTCAGCACTCGCAGGTATTTCCTGGCGTGATCGAGGGCTTGTCGCAACTTCGGGCGCAGGGCATTGCCCTGGTCTGCCTGACGAACAAGCCAGTGGCTTTCGCGCGTACCCTGCTCGAACGCAAGGGTCTGGCTGATTTTTTCGGGCAGGTTTGGGGTGGCGACTCTTTTGAGCGCAAAAAACCGCATCCGATGCCGCTGCTCAGGGCTTGCGAGAGTCTCGGCTCTGAACCCGCGGCGACGCTGATGATTGGCGACTCTATGAATGATGCCAAGGCGGCCCGGGCGGCGGGATGCCCGGTGGTGCTGGTCACTTATGGCTATAACCATGGCGAGCCGATCTCCTCCGTGGATGCCGATGGCTTTCTCGATTCGCTGGCCGAGCTGTCGGTAACGGCGGCGTCGGCCAGGCCGTTTTGAGCTCGCTCTGCCAGGTCCGTCGATACTGTCGTTTTTGCTACACTTTGGTCATGTTCATTCATCGCGCCTCACAGACAGGGTCCAGCGACCGGGGAGCCTGGCCCTGGCGTTGCTGCCCTGCCTGGCCTGCGCTGTTGATCGCGTGAGTCCCTGGTCTTCAAGCCGAACGGCTTGTAACGGCGGCCTCCTGCCCTGATCCCCGCGCAGTCCTATTGACGCGCTGCCCTCACAGGTTCAGCACCCCAGCCTCATCGAGGCCATCGAATCAATCGCAGCGAGTCCCTGTCGGGCTGGCGCTGCTCAAGGAACCTTGTTTTGATCTCCGAACTTGAATTCAAAAGTCTTGCGCAGCAGGGCTACAACCGCATTCCCCTGTTGGCAGAAGCCTTTGCCGACCTCGAAACTCCGCTGTCGCTTTACCTCAAGCTGGCCTTCAGCAAGGACGGCGGGAAGTTCAGCTTTTTGCTGGAGTCGGTGGTCGGTGGCGAGCGCTTTGGCCGTTACAGTTTTATCGGCTTGCCAGCGCGCACCTATGTGCGCGCCAATGGCTTTGGCCCGTCGGCACTCACCGAAGTCGTCACCGATGGCCAGGTCGTTGAGGCATCGCAAGATAATCCGCTCGACTTTATTGCCCGCTATCAGCAGCGTTTCAAGGTCGCCTTGCGCCCCGGCCTGCCCCGCTTTTGCGGCGGTCTGGCGGGTTACTTTGGCTATGACACGGTGCGTCACATCGAGAAGAAATTACAGGCCAGCTGCCCGCCTGACACGCTCGGTTGTCCTGACATCTTGTTGCTGCAGTGTGAGGAGCTGGCGGTGATCGACAACCTGTCGGGCAAGCTCTACCTCATCGTCTATGCCGACCCGGCCCATTCCGAGGCTTACGCCAATGCCAAAAAGCGGCTCCGCGCGCTCAAGGAGCAGCTGCAGTATTCGGTCAGCGCGCCGGTCGTCAAACCTTCGCAGGGCTACCCTGCAGAGCGCGAGTTTGCCAAGGCCGACTACATCGCCGCTGTCGAGCGCGCCAAGCAGCTGATCGCCGCCGGCGACTTCATGCAGGTGCAAGTTGCCCAGCGTATTAAAAAGCGCTACACCGAGTCACCGTTATCGCTCTATCGCGCCCTGCGCTCGCTCAATCCGAGCCCTTACATGTACTACTACCACTTTGGCGACTTCCATGTGGTGGGTGCCTCCCCGGAAATTCTGGTTCGGCAGGAAAAGACCCTGATCGATGGCTTGGCCAGTGAAAAAATCACCATCCGCCCCCTGGCTGGCACCCGTCCGCGGGCATCGTCGCTTGAAGCCGATAAGGCCGTTGAGCAAGAGCTGATCAACGACCCCAAGGAGCGCGCCGAACATGTCATGCTGATCGACCTGGCCCGCAACGACATCGGCCGGATCGCCAAGACCGGCTCGGTCAAGGTCACCGAAGCCTTCGCGGTGGAGCGTTACAGCCATGTCATGCACATTGTCAGCAACGTCGAAGGCGTTTTGCTCGATGGCATGAGCAATATGGATGTCCTCAAGGCGACCTTCCCGGCCGGCACGCTCACGGGCGCTCCCAAGGTGCACGCTATGGAGCTGATTGACCAGCTTGAGCCGACCAAGCGCGGGCTTTACGGCGGCGCCTGCGGCTACCTGAGTTATGCCGGTGACATGGACGTGGCCATCGCCATCCGTACCGGCATCATCAAGGACCAGACGCTGTATGTGCAGGCCGCGGCTGGCGTGGTGGCCGATTCGGTGCCTGAACTCGAGTGGAAAGAAACCGAAGCCAAGGCGCGCGCCTTGCTGCGTGCCAGCGAACTGGTTGAAGAAGGCCTGGAGTGAGCATCATGAGCCCCATCAAACTCCTCATGATCGACAACTACGATTCGTTTACTTACAACATCGTTCAGTACTTTGGCGAACTGGGTGCCCGGGTCGATGTGGTGCGCAACGATGAGGCCAGTCTGGCCGACATCGCCGAGCGTGCCCCCGATTTGCTGGTGATCTCGCCCGGCCCCTGCTCGCCGGCCGAGGCCGGAATTTCGGTCGCGGCCATTCAACACTTTGCCGGCAAGCTGCCCATACTTGGCGTCTGCCTGGGGCATCAGGCCATTGGTGCTGCGTTCGGCGGCAGAATCGTTCGCGCCCAGCAATTAATGCATGGCAAGACCAGTGTCATCCACACCACGCAAGAGGGCGTTTTCGCTGGCTTGCCGGCGCAGTACGTGGTCAACCGCTACCACTCGCTGGCCATCGAGCGCAGCAGCTGCCCCGAGGATCTGGCGGTGACGGCCTGGACGGATGATGGCGAGATCATGGGTGTGCGGCACAAGACACTGCCTATCGAGGGAGTGCAATTTCACCCCGAATCGATCCTGACCGAACACGGCCACGCCCTGCTGCGTAATTTCTTGTTGCAGGCGTGAGGCCGGCAAATCGCGCAGCTTGGCCGGCTCACCGCCGCTGGCTGCTGGCTCAATGGGATGCCGATACCCTGCGCGCGGTGCAATCCGTCGGCTTCGGCCAGCGGCTGGCCATGACCGACAATCCCGTGAGTTGATATTTTCCGGAGCCTCTCATGCCTCACAGCCACAAGATCACCCCCCAGGAAGCGCTGCAGCGAACGATCGAGCACCGCGAAATCTTCCATGACGAGATGCTGCACATCATGCGGCTGATCATGAGCGGCGAGATGTCGGCCGTGATGATGGCGGCGCTGATCACCGGGCTGCGGGTCAAAAAAGAAACCATCGGCGAGATCACGGCTGCGGCACAGGTCATGCGTGAGTTCTCGACCAAGGTGCATGTGGCCGACAAGACGCACCTGGTCGACATCGTTGGCACCGGCGGTGATGGCTCGCACACTTTTAATATATCGACCTGTGCCATGTTTGTCGCGGCGGCGGCTGGTGCCAAAGTCAGCAAGCACGGAGGTCGAAGCGTCAGCTCCAAGTCGGGCAGCGCCGACGTGGTCGAGGCGCTGGGTGTTCACATCAATTTGTCTGCCGAGGCCATCGCCCGCTGCATCGACGAAATTGGCGTGGGCTTCATGTTCGCGCCTAACCATCACCCGGCCATGAAAAACGTGGCGCCCATTCGCAAGGAACTGGGTGTGCGCACGATTTTCAATATCCTGGGTCCGCTTACCAACCCGGCGAGTGCGCCCAACATTTTGATGGGCGTTTTTCATTCCGACCTGGTGGGCATCCAGATCCGGGCTTTGCAGCGACTCGGTGCGCAGCATGCGCTGGTGGTTTACGGCAAGGACGGCATGGACGAGATCAGTCTGGGTGCAGCGACAGTCGTCGGCGAGCTCAAAAATGGCGAGATCAGCGAATACGAAATTCACCCCGAAGACTTCGGCCTGCCCATGGCCAGCAACCGTGCCTTGCGGGTGGAGACGCCCGAGCAATCGGTGCAAATGCTCAAGGGTGTGCTGGACGGCACGCCCGGAGCTGCCAGCGATATCGTGGCCCTCAACGCCGGTGCGGCGCTGTACGCTGCCAACCTGGCTGATTCGATGAGGAGCGGTTTGGCGTTGGCGCGTACCGCCATCGCCTCGGGTGCCGCCCGCCGCAAGCTCGACGAGCTGGTGGCGGTGACAAGCCGGCTCAAGTCGCCGGTCTGAGCATCTGGCGGACCGCTTTTTTTACAGATAACCGGAATTTTTATGGCTGATATCCTCGACCAGATCATGAGCGTCAAGCGCCAGGAAGTCGCTGCCGCGCTCAAACGCAAGCCGCTCGAAGCGATGCGCGCAGACGCCGAGTCGCGGGTGCTTACGCGCGACTTTGAAGGGGCCTTGCGCGCCAAAATTGCGGCCGGCCAACCGGCGGTGATTGCCGAAGTCAAGAAAGCCAGTCCTTCTAAAGGGGTGCTGCGGCCCAGCTTCATTCCGGCCGATATTGCGCAAAGTTATGCCGAGCATGGCGCAGCCTGCCTCTCGGTGCTGACCGATCAGCAGTTCTTTCAAGGCAGTGCCGACTACCTCAAACAGGCGCGCGCTTCCTGCGACCTGCCGGTGTTGCGCAAGGACTTCATGGTCGACGCCTACCAGGTGTACGAGGCCCGTGCGATGGGCGCCGACTGTATCTTGCTTATTGCAGCCTGTTTGGATGACGCGCAGATGAAGGCGCTCGAAGCACTCGCCCGTTCGCTGGACATGGCGGTTCTGGTTGAAGTACACGACCGCGCCGAACTGGACCGCGCACTGCGGCTCGCCACACCTCTGATCGGCATCAACAACCGCAACCTCAAGACCTTCGAGGTCAGTCTGGATGTCACACTGGACCTGCTCGGGCATGTGCCGGCCGACCGCCTGCTGGTGACCGAGTCAGGCGTCTCGACTGCGGCTGATGTGCGGCGCCTGCGGGAGGCTCAGGTGTCCGCCTTTTTGGTCGGCGAGGCGTTCATGCGCGCCGATGACCCCGGCGCGGCGCTGGCGCAGCTGTTTTTCTGATTGACGCAGGTGGGAAGGCGTGCGGCGGCGCCCGCTCAGCAGATCTCCCTGGGGTTTGACGCGGGCGAGGGCGTGGTTCAGGCGCCGCATCTGCAGTCTTGGGCGCCGCAGTTTTGGCCTCTTGCCGCTGGCTGGGCGCCACTAGTCTCGTCTTTTTTATCAGCCCCCGAAGGTCAGCGCCTGGGTCAGTTCATCACCGAACGGCTCCAGACGGGTGCGGTTATTTATCCGCCGCAACCCTTTCGGGCCCTGGCGTTAACGCCGCTGACCGAGGTCAAAGTGCTTATTTTGGGTCAGGATCCCTACCATGGCCCGGCTCAGGCGCAGGGTCTGGCTTTTTCCGTGTCGCCGGGCACAAGGGTGCCGCCAAGCTTGCGCAATATTCTCAAGGAGCGCGCGCGCGACCTGGGGCCAAGCGTCGGTCCTGGTCCGGTGGACTCCCTGGAGTCGTGGGCGCGTCAGGGGGTGCTGCTGCTCAACACCTGTCTTAGTGTGGAGCAAGGACGTCCGGCAAGTCATGCAAATCAGGGGTGGGAGGTATTGACGCATTCGATAGTTCAGGCGCTGGCAGACAGTGCGCAACCGCGGGTCTTCATGCTCTGGGGGGCGCATGCCCAGGCGTTCGCCGGGCTCATTTCGGCGCGCCACCTCGTGCTGACGGCGAATCACCCTTCGCCGCTGTCAGCCTCGCGGCCTCCTCAACCTTTTATCGGTTGTGGCCATTTCAGTGCTGCCAACGCTTGGCTGCTGGACCACCAAGAAAAAGCCATTGTCTGGTAGTTCAAAAAAACAAAACCGTGGCATAATCAGCGGCTCACTTGAAGGATGGGTGCCCGAGTGGCTAAAGGGGGCAGACTGTAAATCTGTTGGCTAACGCCTACGCTGGTTCGAATCCAGCCCCATCCACCAGCTTGTTTTGGCGTGTCAAAGTGCTATTTGATGTGTCGACTGGGTGGTTTTTTGAGTGCGAGGTGGTCTGAAGTTGAGTTTGCAGAACTGCGGGAGTAGTTCAATGGTAGAACCCTAGCCTTCCAAGCTAATGACGCGGGTTCGATTCCCGTCTCCCGCTCCAGTTTTGACAAGGTGGTGCAGTTTAGTGTGGACAAAGTGCCTTGTTGTGCTGAGTCACTACCGCCCTTGTGGCTCAGTGGTAGAGCACCCCCTTGGTAAGGGGGAGATCGCGGGTCCGATTCCCGCCAAGGGCACCAGATTTTTTTGTGATTGACCTATTTTTTTCGGAGTCGAAAGATGGCAAAAGGAAAATTTGAACGTACCAAGCCGCACGTGAACGTGGGCACCATTGGTCACGTGGACCACGGCAAGACCACGCTGACGGCGGCCATCACCTCGGTGCTGGCGGCCAAGTTCGGCGGCGAGGCC